>NZ_JARPVX010000019.1:0-55556 GCF_033947565.1 Lichenihabitans sp. Uapishka_5 | reverse complement strand
CGGTCGCGGTCTCGGCGTAGATCATGTCCCGGTAGTCGGCCGTGACCTCGTCGCGTCTAACCGGGCGCGGAGTTCGGGCGATGAGAGCCTCGGGCCGCGCTCATTGTCCCTGTTCGGCGTTCTTCGGCCGATTATATCGGGCCGTCCCGCGCGATGCCGTCGACGCCCGCGGAAAATTCGCTTCCGGGAGAGCGCAAGAAGTCCATTGGCGGCTCATCGTGGCCGCTCCCCTGGACGCGCCATGAAATCCAGGAACGCCCGCAAGGCGGGAACGACCTGACGGCCGCTGGAATGGTACAGGTAGAAGCCGGGGAACGGGGGAGTCCAATCGGCCAACACCTGGACGAGGGCGCCCGTCGCAAGATCGTCGCGGACCATGTCTTCGAAAAGGTAGATGAGGCCGACGCCGTCGCGAGCCGCCCGGATCGCCACATGGAAATCGTTGACCAACAACGGACCGTCCACCGTGACGTCGAGCTTCTCGCCGCCGCGCTCGAACTCCCATCGGTATGGCGCGCCGTTCGACATTCGGAAATTGATGCAGCGGTGTCGGTCCAGTTCGCGAGGCGTGACCGGACGGCCGTGGCGACCGATGTAGTCGGGCGAGGCGACGACCTGCATCTCGACATCGCCGCTGAGACGGATGGCTAGCATGTCCCGCTCCAGGCGCTCGCCGATTCGCACGCCGGCATCGAAGCCGCCGCCCACGATGTCCACCAGTGCGTCGTCGAGCACCAGATCAAGCTTGATCTCGGTGTGGGCGTCAAGAAAGGGGCCGATGAGCGGCGCAAGGTAGTGGACTGCCGCTATCCGGCTGGAATTGATGCGCAGGGGGCCGGAGGGGCGGCCCCCCTGCGTCCTGGCCGCCGCCACCGCGGCCTCGAGGGTCGCGAAGGCCGGCCGGATCTGCTCGAGAAGCTGAGCGCCGGCATCCGTAAGTCCGACGCTGCGTGTCGTCCGGTTGAGGAGCCGCGCACCAAGCCGCTGCTCCAGGTTGCGGATGCTCTGGCTGAGCGCCGACGCCGTCACGTCCAGCCGTTCGGCCGCGCGCGCGAAACTGGCGGCCTCCGTCACCTCGACGAACACCCGAAGCTCGCTGTATTCACGTCCCCTCATTCTGTTAAATCTACTTAACAGCCCATCAAGATTACAAGAGTTTTTTGATGGGCTGTTCTCTGCGATACGTTCCGGTGGATCCAGCACTGGAGGAGTTCACATGTTCACCGTCAAAGGATACGCGGCGCAGTCCGCCAGCTCCTCCATCACCCCCTTCAGCTTCGAGCGGCGCGATCCCGGTCCGCACGACGTGCAGATCGAGATCCTTTACGCCGGCGTCTGCCATTCCGACCTGCATCAGGCCCGGAACGACTGGGGCGGTTCGCTCTATCCGATGGTCCCCGGACACGAAATCGTCGGGCGCGTGGTCAAGGTCGGGGAGCATGTCACCAAGCTGAAGATCGGCGACTATGCCGGCGTCGGCTGCATGGTGGACTCTTGTCGCCGCTGCGAGCCATGCGAAGCCGACCTTGAACAGTATTGCGCGGAAGGTTGCACGCTCACCTACAACGGCAGGGAACGCGGGTCTGAGCAGCTCACCTTCGGCGGTTACTCCGAGCAGGTGGTCGTGGAACAGCGGTTCGTCGTGAAGGTACCTGCCACGATGGATCTCAAGGCCGTGGCGCCGCTGCTCTGCGCCGGCATCACCACCTACTCGCCGCTGAAACACTGGAAGGTCGGACCTGGCCAGAAGGTCGGCATCATCGGGCTCGGCGGCCTCGGGCACATGGGCGTGAAATTCGCTCACGCGATGGGCGCTCACGTCACCATGATCACCACGTCGCCCGAGAAGGGGAAAGACGCGCTCCGATTGGGCGCGGACGAGGTCCTGGTGTCGACCGATCCGGAGGCCATGGCCCGCGCCAGGGGGGCCTTCCACTTCCTGCTCGATACCGTGCCGGTGGGACACGACACCAATCCCTACCTGCAACTCCTCAAGCTCGACGGGTCCATGGTGCTGGTCGGGGCCTTGACGCCGCTCGATCCGATCGCCGGCTTCAACCTGATCGGTGGGCGCAAGAGCGTCGCCGGTTCGGCGATCGGCGGCATGGCCGAGACACAGGAGATGATTGATTTCTGCGCCGAGAAGGACATCGTGTCGGACGTGGAGATGATCCGCATCCAGGACATCAACGCCGCCTACGAGCGCATGCTCAAGAACGACGTGCGATACCGCTTCGTCATCGACATCGCCTCGCTCCGCGAAGCGGCCTGATAGATCCGACATTGATCCTCATGGAACCGGCAGCGGTGCCATGAGGATACCGACCTGACGCAATTCGACGCCTACGCAACCTGTCAGGGAAACTGAAGCAGCGTTGCTGGTCTCTGCGAGAGGGTCGTGGTTGTGCATGACCCCGCAAATTTCTTACAGGGGAAGTCATGAGCCATCTCTACACCACCAAGGTCACCGCGGTCGGTGGCCGAAGCGGCACCGTGCGCAGTGACGACGGCATCCTCGACTTGTCGCTGGCGATGCCGAAGGTACTGGGCGGCAAGGGCGGTGCCACCAATCCCGAGCAGCTTTTCGCCGCAGGGTACGCGGCATGTTTCGAGAATGCCGTCATCCATGTCACGCGCTCGCAGACCGACAAGGTGCGTGACAACGACATCGAGGTCGTGGGCGAGGTCGGCCTGCTGTCGAATGGCGTAGGCGGGTTCAATCTCGCGGTCACCCTCGATGTGGTCATCACCGGTCTGGACCAAGCCAAAGCCGAGGAAATCGTCAAGGCGGCGCACGCCGTCTGCCCCTATTCCAATGCGGTGAAAGGGAACATCGACGTCAAGCTCAACGTGACCACGCGATGAGCCATACGGCGTCGGCTTAGGGCCTGGACGGTCCATCGTTGATCGACGGACAGGTCCGCTTCCCGCCTCTTGCCGCCGCCGATCTTCTCGACGGGCTCCGCGGACCGGCGCTCGCTCGGCGTAACCCGGCCGGTATGCGGAGAGATGCAAGCTCGCGGCCGCCGTGCTGACAGGCGCGTTGGAGCTACCGGGGGATCGCGGCCCATGTCGAGAGGCCGAAAGATAACCGGGCTTTCAGCGAGCTACCGGACTTGGCGGCCCAACGACCCCGCCATCGCGTTAAGTGCGAAGCAGACCAAAGGACTTACCCTTGAAGCAGTATCAGCTCGTTCGCCCCGGCTCCATCGAGGGACTCACGCTCATCGAGGTCCCGAAACCAGGTCCGGGACCCGGGCAAGCCTTGATCCGGATCAGGGCGACATCGTTGAACTACCGCGACCTCATGATGGTCACGGGGATCTATGGGGGCCAGACCCGCGCAGGGTTGGTGCCGTTGTCCGATGGCGCCGGTGAGGTCGAGGCCGTCGGCCCCGATACGTCCCGCGTCAAGCCAGGCGACAGGGTCTGCGCGATCTTCAGCCCGGACTGGCTCGGCGGCGCCGTCCGAGAAGGCCTGGTCGAACGGGCGCTGGGCGGCGCGATCGACGGGGTTCTGTCCGAATACGTCGTCGTGCCCGAGGGTGCGCTGGTGCACATGCCCGATCACCTCTCGTTCGAGGAGGCGGCCACGCTGCCCTGCGCGGCCGTAACGGCGTGGCACTCCATGGTCGACTACGGCCGCGTCAAGGCTGGAGACTCGATCCTCACGCAGGGAACGGGAGGCGTTTCGATCTTCGCCTTGCAGTTCGCCAAGCTGCTCGGGGCGCGGGTGATCGGCACCTCTTCCTCCGACGAAAAGCTCCGGCGCGCGCGGGAACTCGGTCTGGATGAAGCCATCAACTACCGGAACACGCCGGACTGGCAGGAGGCGGTCCTGTCGTCGACGGGCGGCCTCGGCGTCGATCACGTGGTCGAGGTCGGGGGCGCGGGCACCATCGCACGCTCCCTCCAGGCGGTGCGCATGGGCGGTACGATCGGCGTCATCGGCGTCCTGACGGGGCGCGCGGAGATCGACCCTACGGTCATCCTGCGCCGCCGCGTCGGCCTGCAAGGGATCTCGGTGGGATCGCGGGAGATGTTCGAATCCATGAACCGCGCCATCGCGATGCACGGGATGCGCCCGATCATCGACCGCGTGTTCCCCTTCGAGCAGGCTCAGGAAGCGTGGCACTATCTTGAGGGAGCGACCCACTTCGGGAAGATCGTGATCCGGCTCTGAAGGGACCGCCTCCGTCGATGTCGCTCGGTCCGAATGGGCGTCGCCTTTCAGCACCCCGGAGACTGCGCCACCTTCAATTCCAACCAACTCCGCGACGGCACCCGACGCTGTCTCGCCGAGCCACCCAGCGCGCAGCTCGCGTTGGTCCCGCGCCGAGGCCCATGCACTCGACCTTCCGTACCCTGTGACTGAACGTTCACTGCCGTTCGATGGTCTTGGACCCGCCACGTGAGCGATCGTCCGGGCGAACGAGGCTGCATGCGACTACGTCTCGGTTCCCGCCCTGTGGGGAGTATCACCTGGTTCGTGATCCGTCCCGGACGCGAGGACACGGCTCGCGGTCTCACGCAGGGATGCCGTTTCGAGTCGTTCGGAGATGACGACCGCCCGCATCAGATCGGGCGACAGCCAGCCGTCGTACTTGGCGATGGCTGGCGACGGCACTGCGGAAGCGAGAGCGGCGTCCGACGGATGGTCTCCGCCCGCGATTCTGGCCAAGGTCCGACGGATGCGGACAGTGTCGCAGCCGTCGACTTCAACGAAGTGTCTCCGCGCGGCGGGCTTGTGCTGCATGGCGACGAGTGCGGCGGCCAGCGTGTCCAACTTCCGCGTGCCGACCCAAGGGACGAGGACGACCCCCGTCCCGACCTCGACCACGGACGCCGCCTCGAGCCCGAGCTCCCGGTACGCGTGCCGCGCGCCCTCGAGCATGCTTCTCGCAGTCTGGTCCAGATACGTCGGGACGTCTCCACCCGACAGGATGCGACGCATCTCAGCGACGACGTGATCATGAAGCGGGCCGGCGCTGCCATCGAAACGGGGAGGCATCGCCGCGCTCGTGGGTTCGACGAGGATCACCCGCGCGTCGGCGTCGACCTCGAGCACGCGCCAGCGGCGTCCGACGAAGATCATGGTCTGACCCGGAAGCGTGATGCGGTCGAGCGGCAGCGTCCCAAGCGTCTGCCCACCGTGCACCACCCTGTACTCCTCCGGCGTGACGAACACCGCGTAGAAGTCGTGACCGGATGCGAGCCGCTCCCCGCCCGGCCCCAGCATGAGCTGCCCTCCGGGAGCCTGTTCGACTAATGGGCTTCGCGCCTCGTGCATGCAGCGGAGCAGCGCGGCGTACCGCACGCGATCGACCGACCGGAACGGGCCGCGCCCGCACAAGATCGCCCAGGCGGCCTTCGCGCTGATCCCACCGGTCTGGACGATGAGCGCGAGCGTCTGATGGACGAGGGTCGAGAGGTGCAGCCCAGCCGCGGGCGGCGGTTCGCACCATCCCCCCAACATACAGTCGACGGTCGCCATCGACTGGATCAAGCCGAGCTTCAGGCGATCGATCGGGTGCGCGGCCGGTCCGTCCTCGTCCTCGATGACGAAGATGCGTAGCTCCGCGGACGTGCCGGGCCGGCGGCCGGAACGGCCGAGCCGCTGGCGGAGCGACGACACCGAGGAACCCGGACCGATCTGCGCCACCGCGGCGACGTCCCCGATGTCGATCCCAAGCTCCAGCGTGGTCGTCGCGACCGCGGTCGAGGGACGCGGGTCGTCGCGGAGCCTCGTCTCGACCTCCTCGCGATGCGCGCGGGACAGGTTGCCGTGATGTGCGAAGAACTCGTTCGGCACGCCCGCGGAACCGCACGCGGTCGTCAGGGCGTCCGCATAGGCTTCGACGTTCCGCCGGGATCCCGCGAAGAGCAGGTTGGTGCGGCCGCGGAGGATGCGGCCGAGGTCGCTCACCACGGCCTCGAAGGCTGGATCGGATCCATCCTCCCGCGGAGAGGCGCCAGGGGCATGACGTGAGCTTGCGATCGCGTCCTCCGGCACTCGCGTTGGTCTGACGTAGCCGCGGATCTGGACCTTCACGACGTTCCCGGCGTCGCGACCCTCGACCAGGCGCACCGAAGGTCCGTCACCAGGTCGCAGGCAATCCGCGGCGAGGGCCATGTCGCCGAGGGTCGCTGACAGTCCGATGCGATCGATCCGGTCCCTTCCGGCGATGGCCTCGACCCTGGTGAGGAGGGATTGCAGGTGGATGCCCCGTTCCGTGCCGATGAAGGCGTGGAGTTCGTCGACGACCACGGCCTGCAGGCCGGCGAACAGCGGGCGGGCGTGCACGCCCTGCCTGAGGAGGATGGCTTCCAAGGACTCCGGCGTGATCAGGACGACGCCGGACGGGTTCTCCCTCGCGCGCCGCTTCGCGGACGCGGAAACGTCGCCGTGCCATCGGTGCAGCGGATGTCCGCACGCCTCAGCGAGACCTTCCAGTCGGTTGGCCTGATCGTTGATCAGGGCCTTCAACGGGCTGACGCAGACGATGCGGAACCCGGCCGCGTCCCCTTCCACCTTCGTCAGGAGGGGCAGGAAGGCGGCTTCGGTCTTTCCGGCGGCCGTCCGCGCCGACACCACTACGTCCCCGCCGGCGAGTATGGCCGGGATGGCCCGTTCCTGGACGTCGCGGAGCGACGTCCAGCCTTGACGCTCCACCCAGCGGCGCGCCGGTTCCGACAGCAGGCCGAAGGCTCCGACGGAGGATGTGCGATCAGAGACGGAACGTGGCGAGTTCGTCATCGGCTCCGTCGGAGTCTCCGGCATCCGCCATGGAAGTTCCGTCGGAATCGATTGCGGTCTCCGCGGAGACGTCGACCGATCCGAGGAGTTCGCGCCAGTCCGCCGTTCCGGGGTTCTGCTCGATCACCGCCAGCAGGTCCGCGAAGGCCCGCACGCTGCTCCTCGGCGTGCGGAAGTACGCGTCCCCGATCTTGGAGCGGCAATGTTCCATGAAAGCCTGCAGCGCCTCGTCGGGAACGAGGTGCCTGTCGGAGTCCCCGCCGGCGAACACGCTCCGGACCCGTTCGAGGAGATGGTAGAGCTCCTCGGGGCTGAGGTTCTGGAGTCGGATGACCGGTCCGGAGAGGTCGACCAGGCCGCCCGTCGCGAAACTGTTGGCGGCGAGACGCGACTGGAGAGCCTCGTAGGAGTAGAGCCCGCGTCGGGTGTCGAGGAGGAACTCCGGGGTGCCGCCGAGAACGAATCCGATGCCCTCCGTCGTCCCCTGAAGCGAGTCGTTCAGGATCCGAAGGATCTGCTCGTAGTTCTGCTTCCTCGCCTGGACGGACTGCAGTTTGTAGAGGTTGACCAGTTCGTCGAGGCACACGAGCAATCCGCCGAACCCGGCGAGGCGCGCCAGTCGCGCGTGCAGCCGAAGACCGTCGTAGAAGGTCGCGTCGTCGATGATGGCGCGGACGCCGAGCTCCGCGCGCGCGTCGGTGCGCGTGGCGTACTCCCCCCGCAACCAGCGTAGGGCCGCATCCTGCAGGCCGGCGTCGCCCGCCTCGTACCCCCTCGCGTAGGCCGCCACGACGTTGGCGAAGTCGTAGCCGCCGACCATCTCCCGGACGTCGGCCAGCCGGGCCTTGATCGCCTCCTCGATGGGGCGCCCCGACGCGGCCTCCTCGGTCTGCTGAATGAACGTCTCGACGATGCTCCTCAGCGCGTTCCCTTCGGGCATCGTCCGGGTCGCGGCACCGCGGGTCAGTTCCGCGAAGAGGCCCCGGGCCTGCCCGCCGGTCGCGTGAATGCGGCGGTCGGGGCCCAGATCCGCCTGCATGACGACCAGCTTTCGCTGGAGTGCGATCTGACGGACGAGGAACAGAAAGAACGTCTTCCCCGCCCCGAACTCGCCGATGACGAAGCGGCAGGTGCTGCCGCCGCCCGCGATCCTGTCGATGTCGGAGATCAGGGAGGCCACCTCGCGCTGCCTCCCGACCTGGATGTGCTGCAGGCCGAGCCTCGGAACGACACCCGCGCGCAGGGCGGCCACGATCGCGTCACGTTCGCGAGCCTTCATGGTCGGCTTCGTGTTCATCGGCTCGCCACCTGGGTCTCGCGGACATGATCGGGCAGGAGGGCCACGTTGATTTCGAGCTCCTCCTCGCCTTCGATCAGGAGTTCGTCGTGCGCTTCGATCGCCCAGTCGTTCAGGAACTGCATCGCCGCGCCCGGCATGAGCCCGTTGCCGCGGGCCAGCCCGTCAAACTCGGCGCGTGACCATGAGGAACGCTCGGAGAGGAGCGCAATGAGCGCCACGTGGCGGGCGTCCATGCCGTCCGACGTGACAGCGGAGGGTGCGTCCTGCTTGGGCGGAGCGGAGGGCGCCGCTGGTTCGACTTCGTCCTCGAACACGTCCGCCAAGATCGACGAGGTGCCGAGCGTCTCGGCCCGTATCGCAGCGAGTCGCGTGAGGTCTAGGCCGGGAGAGCCCGTGGCCCTTTGCGTGGAGGAGCCCGCGGGTGCTCCGCCATGGAGCAGGCTGTAGGCGTCCGACGGTTCGAGGCCCAGAAGCTTCGCGATGCGCTCGATCACGGCGACCTCCCGCGCGGACACGACGCCGTCGACCGCCGCCACGGTTGCCGCGTCGCGGAGCAGCCGTAGCCGTACGGACGCGTCCGCCGCGCCGATGAGCGACCGGAGATCGGCGAGGGCCGACGGGTTCGTCTCGAACCAGGCACGGTCCGCATGCAGTCGGGACGGCTCGTCGGGACCCAGGCCCTCGACCCGAGACGCGATGAGGTCCAAGGCCTCCCTTTCGGAATCGTCGACATGCCCGTCGGCGGTCGCGACCATCATGCCGAGCGCGAGCGAGACGTGCGCGGACCGGTACGCCTCCGTCGCCGCCGCAGGGGCATCGACGCTCGAGCCCAGACGGAAGAGGAGGCACCCGTCTCCAGTGCGCGACGAACGGATCGTGAAGGCTGGATCGGGCACGAGGCCGAGGCCCAGGCGGCCAACGACCAGTGCGGTCTCCGCGAGGGCCGCCCTGCCGACCTTCGATGTCGACGGGCCGATCGACCGCTGAACGTCCGAGAGGCTCACCAAGCCGACGGACGCCGCCGCGTCGCGAAGTGCGGCGAGTTCCGACGGACGCGCGTCCGCGGCGACCTTCATGCGAACCGTCTGAGGGAGCCGGGCGATGGTCGCGAGCGTCGGGGCGGCGACGCCCAGCCGGCCCAACTCGCGACTGTAGGCGTCGAGTTGGATCGTGCAGGCCTCTAGCAGGCGCCTTCCGGTCGCGAGTGGCTCGGAGCGCGTGAGGACGTCGGGCAGGGGGCCATCCGCAGGTGTGACGTCAACCTGAAACGTGCCCGACGCCGCCCGGTAATGAAGCGAGAGGCCCCGCTTGGCCTTACCCCGGGGAATCCTCAACCCCGTAGGATGCGATGCCACGACTTCCGCGGCGAAGATCTCCCGCAGCAGCGGGAAGCACCGCGTCGCCGGCGTGCGGACGCGGGTCTCGGGGTGCGCCATGACGAAGGAGAGGAGGAGGTCCGGCGGGACGGCCGTGCCACTCACCGCCAAGCGGCCGAGGGCGAGGCGCGTCGACCAAGGGACCTCCGCCGAGGGCTCGAAGTCCAGCTCGTGCGCAGGCGGCAGGTCGGATCCGGGCTGCTTGAACCGATGGGCGTCCAGGAGCGCCCTGGCGTACGTCCGAAACGAATGGTTGGCGTACGTGGCGACCAGTCGTTGCACCTCGCCCACGATCGCCGGCCCGTCAGCCACATCGCCGTCGACGATGAGCCGGCGTTCGAGGCCGTAGAGGTACAGGAAGACGATCCCGATCTCCGTCCTGGGATCGTCGCGAGGTCCCGCCAGGAAGTCGAGGAAGGCCCTGCGTTGCGACGGATCGAGTCTCGCGTAGGACGGCCAGTAGGGCAGCGGCGTTCGCGCCATCGTCGCGCGCGCTACGGCGAGGGTGGGATCGACGAGGCAGTTGTCGGGCTGAGAGGGTGAGTTCTGGGCAGCGAGGTGCCGTCCGACGTAGACCATGCCGCCGTTGATCGTCGTTCCGGCGACGACGACCGCGCTTCCTGGACCGATCCAGGCGCCCGGCCGGTTCGTCTCCGCGGGGCGTCCGTCGGAGAGCGGGATCACGCCTCGATCTCCGGCGGACGAACCCGTCACCGGTGACGGGCGCTCGGAAACCTGCGGGGACGTCGCGGCTTCTGACACGCGTGTCGCCATCGCTGGCGCGGTTGGTCCGAGATCGTCTTCCTCGATCGGCATCCATGCGATCGCGTCCGGCATGCCTCCCGCCGCCATGGGCTGGTCCGAGATCGGAAGGACCGTCGACGCGCCGACGGGAGCGGCGACGGAAGACACGGTCGTCGGCGCCTCGCGATCATCACCTGCGATCGGAGGAGGTTCGCTCACGTCCGCCTGCACCTGATCCGGCTGGACGTCCGGAACGTCGAATTCCGTCTCGAAAGTAGTCGTCGCTTCGAGGCTTAAACAGGCTCCGGCTCCGGCTCCGGCCTTGGCGACGGGCGCGGGCGGGTCGACGGCGTTCGAGGACGGCTGGCCTTCCGGCTGGTTTCGCGACGAGGCTCCAGTCAAGGCCGATCCCGTGATGGCCTTCCGCCTCGACTTGCGTCGGCCTGCGGCGACGACGACGGCGAGCGCGGCGACGCCCAGGCCGAACCCGGCGTCAACGCTCGCCAACCTCTCTGGAGATGTGGCCAGGTTCGGCGCAGGCCTTGGCGAGCCCAGTGCCGTCGCCGGAGTGACGGAAACGGTCCCCGCCTGCGGAGCTTCGGCAAGCGAGGGTAGGGGCCGCGGGGACGCGAGCGCCGGAGTGGCGGCCATCTCCGTCGTCGCTGCCTCCGCGTTTGCGGTCGCCGGCGGCGGCGCGAGCGTCACGTTCCCAGGCGGCCTTCCCGTCGCGGAAGCCGGCATGGGCCCGGGCGCGACGGCGATCGGGATCGCGGGGCTCGCATCGCGATGAGCATGTCCGTGCGCCTTCCGACCCGCTGACGCGTCCCGGGCGGAGGCGTCAGCGCCGAAGAGGGCGAGGGCTAGAAGTGACAACCCCAAAGCGCGTCGGGCGCTCGCCCCACTCGTGGAACGCGAGCGCGCCGGCACAGCCGCGATCAAGAAGGCCGGTCTCAACGGATCTGCGGGTGCATGTCGCTCGACGGCGAGGGTCAAGTATTGCTGCGCTGTTAGAATTGATGTCAGACACAAGCCCAGCGACTCGGGTCGTGCTTCCGTGAGGTCATCCTAGGATGACGTCGTCAGCCTGCGCAACACGGGCCATGGGGCGCGTGGACGCTAAGCCGTGCCGGGCATGGTCGCTCGCCTTCGTTGCGGCATGGTGGTTGCAAGATCCGTCGGCGGCCCGTGCCGTAAACGGTGGCGACGCATCTTCGTAATCCCAACGGCAAGGCCACCCCCCTTCACATGACCACGACCACGAACGTCTCGGCGCATGACCCCTCCCGCACGTCCCATCGGACGTCGACCCGAGCCGCCTTCTTCATAGCGGGCTTCGGGATGGCGGCCTGGGCGCCTCTCGTTCCGTTCGCGCGTGATCGTGCTCACCTGGATGATGCCTCCCTCGGGCTGCTCCTGCTGTGCCTGGGCGTCGGATCCATCCTCGCCATGCCCGCGAGCGGGTTCCTCGCGGCCCGTTACGGATGTCGGGCGGTCATCGTCACCGCTTCCGTCCTGATCTGCGGCGTGCTCCCCCTCCTGGCGTCCGTGAGCCAGCCGCTCCCGCTCGCGGCCAGCCTGTTCCTGTTCGGGGCCGCGGTGGGTACCGTGGACGTGACGGTGAACGTGCAGGCCGTCATCGTCGAGAAGGCGAGCGGACGCACGCTGATGTCCGGTTTCCACGGCTTCTTCAGTCTGGGCGGGATCGCGGGCGCCGCGATGGTGAGCCTCGCGCTGTGGTCCGGTCTCTCGCCCTCCGCCGCGGCACTCGCGTGCGTTCTCGTCATCATGCTTCTGCTGCTGCTGGGCATCCCCGGTCTCCTTCCCTACGGCGGAGAGCCGGGCAGCAACCCCTTCGTGCTTCCGCGCGGCCCCGTGTGGCTCCTGGGGGCCCTCTGCTTCATCTCCTCCCTCGCGGAGGGCTCGATGATCGACTGGAGCGCGCTGTTCCTGCGGGCGTCTCGCGGCGTCGAGCCGGCACAGGCCGGGTTGGGGTATGCGGCATTCGCCGTGACGATGACGCTCGGCCGCCTGAACGGCGACCGCATCGTTCGCGGACTCGGGAATATGACGGTCCTCGTCGCGAGCGGCCTGGTCGCGGCCGCGGGCTTCCTGGTCGCGGTCGTCGTCCCCTTCGCGAACGTGACCCTGCTGGGATTCGCCCTCGTCGGACTAGGGGCGTCGAACGTCGTCCCGATCCTTGCGTCCGCCTCCGGAAGGCAGTCGGTGATGCCCGCAAATCTCGCCGTGTCGGCCACCCTCAGCATGGGTTATGCCGGCATCCTGGCGGGGCCGGCCCTGATCGGGTTCGTCGCCCAACTGACGTCGTTGCCGGCCGCGTTCATCGTCGTGGCCGCGATGCTCCTCCTCATCTCCGTCTCCGCACGAAGGGTTTCGTGAGGCGGGAAGCGGCTGCCATGCGGGCGATGACGCCGAAGGATCCGTGAACGTTCCGTTATGCCGCCAGCTGCCCTCTCGAAGCGGACGAACGAAGACGTCCTTCGAGCGGGTCACCAGTGAGGCTGACGTCGGTTACGACGATCGCGCCCCGGGGTGCCGCCTCACCTGAGGACGGCTTCGAGCGCGACGTTGCCTGCGCCCTTCTTGAAGGAGGCGTACTGGTCCTCGGTGCCGAAGAACGCCTCTCCCGTCGTATGGGGCCCGATGCCCTTCACGTCCAGCGAGCCGGAATACTGCCACAGGGTCCATGGATTGCGACCCTTCAACCGATTGCTCGAGGCGCTGTAGGCATTCAGCCAGACCATAAACTGGTCGAACCGCGCGTCGGTGAGGACGGACAGGTTATAAGCGTTGCCGGACACGAGCGGCACCTTGCCGTAGGTCGCCTTGACCAGACCCGCGAGCTTCAGGATCTCGGCCCTCGCCGCAGATGCCCCGAGCCCTTGGTAGCAGGGCGTCTCATGAACACTCTGACTCTCGTCCTGATCCGTCGTTGGCGTCACCAGTTCGATCGTGACGGGAAGCAGGTCGGGATCCGGTGGGACCACCTGCCTGAGGCTGGCCAGTTGCGCCTCGGCCGACCGGCAGAAGTCGAATTTGAGGTAGGCCCCGTGGTCGATGCCCAGCTTGCCCAGGTTCGTGAACCGATCGGCGAGGGAGGGGTCTGCCCCCTTCCAGCCCAAGGCCCTCGCATACACGAAGCGAGGATGGTTCTCGGTCGAGAACGTCGACCAATCGACATGCCCGTCGGCCGACGAGAGGTCGTACCCTCGGATCGGGTAGACCTCGGGCTGCTTGAAGACCTTGACCTCCGGATGCCCCGGGAGGCTGCTCAACGGTCCCGCGGGCACCGAGAAGGCTTCCGATTGCTCGGGTTCGGAGGTTGGGACCGTCGTCCCAAAGTCTTGCGCGGCGTCCGAGCCCTTCCCGTACGCATCGACCAGTGCAGTCGGGGAGCCCGTCTCCACGTCGGAGAGGAAGAAGAACCCTCCGCGTGCTACGCCCTCTTGGGCCGGGCCCAACCAGGAGCTGACGAGCGGTCTGAAGTTCTTGTCGCCGCTTCGCATCTTGTCGAGGCGGTCGTATGCGCTGGTGAGATAGTCCTCGAGGGATCCGGTGCGGGTCAGTCCAAACTTCCTGATCAGATTGCCCTGCTCGTCCGTCGAGGCGAAGAAGTCCCAGTAGGATCGGTCCGCGACCCCTCGCGTGACCCCGTCGACGATCAGGTCGAAGAACACGCTGCCGCGGCTCGGAATGAGGGCGGGGACCTCTTCCTCTTTCGGACCGGCCGTGATGGCGTAGGATCCCGACAAACCGACCTTGTTCGGGCTTCCGCCCGTGGAGGCCAATCCGAAGAAACTGCCCCCGTAGCATGCGTTGATCAGCGTCAGGACGTGGAAGTAGCGGCTCGCGAGCGCTTGGATGTACCCCGAGAGCAGGAACATCGGGTAGGCGCCCTTCGCCCCGTGGACGTCGTCGGCGTCGCTCAGGAGGAAGGCCGCCTTCTCGCCTGGCGCGTCCGGCCTCCCATGGCCCGAGTAGGCGACGAGGAGCCTGGCCTTGCCCCTGAAGTCGTCGGCCCGGTTGGGGAGGTAGTCGGTGAGGAAGTAAGAGATCGCGTCGGAGGTCGCCTCTCCGTCACGCAGGACGATGACCTCGTCGAACCTTTGCGACCCGGTGAGGAACGACTCGAGGTTGTCGCCGTCTGCCACGGCCGCGGAAAGGTCGGCCTTGCTCATCTTCGGATATTTGCCGACCGCGATCACCAGCGCGATGGAGCGCGTCTGATCTGCGCGCTGAACGCCGAGGTTGTCGGCGATCCGCGAGTCCAGCGCTTCGCCCTTCGCGGCGTTGAAGTGTCTGAAGTAACCGCAGTAGGCCTCCTTGGCCGGTGCGCCGTTGGGGCAGACGCCCACGTATCCGGTATCGTCCGCGCGCGCGCCGGAGGACGCGATCGTGCACGCCGCGACGGCGAGATACAGGATCGCCGGCACCCGTGGGATGGCCCTCGGGCGCCTCATCGGAAGTCGACGACCTGCAATAGCGAGAGGAAGCTCTCCTTGGGACCCTTGTAGACGTTGGCGTCGAACTTGGGGTCAAACCCGGTCGCCATCCCGGCCGAGTCGGTGAATTGCCACAGCACCCCCTGCACGCCGTTGACGGTGGGGGGCTTCTCGCTCGCGCGTGACTGTCGCGAGTAGTCGGCCAGCCAGACCGGATACCCGGAGAGTTCGCTGAAGGCGGACTCCGGTCCCATCCGTTCGCGCCACCAGGAACGGGCCGTGTAGATGATGGGCTTGCGGTGGAGCCGCGCCTCGACCTCGCCCAGGAACGCCTTGACGGTGGCAAGGATCTCCCCTGGCTTGCGGCACGTCCACCGGTCGTGCTCGGTCTTCGTCCTGTCCCATTCGAGGTCGACCGCCGGCGGCATGTCCGTGGGCATGAGCCCACCGTTCGCCTGCACGACCATCACGAACGTCTCGGCCTGGCTCTTGCCCCACGTGGCCGCCGGGACGTTCGGATCGCCGCAGGTCAGGAAGTGATAGGCTCCGCGATGGACCTCGTCCCCCTTAGGCAGACGTCCCGCCCGGGCCCAGAAGGACGCGAAGGATCCGTCCAATCCGGATCCCTGCGTCGTCTTCATGTAGAGGAACAGGACGTTCCGTGTCGCGAGTTGTTCTATGGGAAACGCGGGTGGCGTGTAGTGGCTGACGTCCAAGCCGAACAACTCATCCTTGCGCGGGACGTGAAGCGTGACGTCGAACTCGGTGTCGTTCTTGAATCGGAACGGGCCGTAAAGGTTGAAGTACTGTGCGCTCTCCGCAGTCCCGGCGGGATCCTCCTTGGCCGCGGCCCTTACGACCTCCTGGAACAGTTCCTGCTGGGTGGGGTCGTCCGTCAGTTCCACGAGGCCGAGGTCGGACGCGGTGGTCCCACTCGGCGCTGCGGTGGAAGTATCGCCAGCGATCTGCCCGAAGGCGCCGGAAACTCCCGCCAGCATCGTTCCGGCGACTACGGTGGAGCGGAAAAACCGTTCGAGGGCTTGCATCGGCACACCCGGAAATATGCGCCAAGATGAAATGCACCCTCACGCTCGTGGCGGCGGGTCCTTGGCGCGGTTCGTACAATATGTCGCAGGTTGCGACATGTCGGTGGCGGTGTCCACCACTTTCACGACTGTCGCGGTGGACGAAATCGCGTCGGGCCTTGCCGATGACGGCAAGGGACCGTTTCGTCGCGGGTTGCGTGGATGAAGGGTGCCGGCGCGGGGATGGTCGCCACGCGCGGGGTGAGGATTGCCTACCTGTAGCCGGCCCTCAACGGATCATGTCCAAGGTCGCGTTCTGCTCGGCCGATATGATGGTCGGGTCGGCTTCCTTGATGATCTCGATCGTTTTGAAGATGCTGTCCAACTGCGCTTGCAGGACCGCTGCGGCTCCGTCCTCGTCACCCGCCTTGATGCAGTCCGCGATGCGGCTGTGTTCCCCGATCACCTCTCCGAAGTTATCTTCGATGGGGAAGGCGATGCGACGGACCCGGTCCAGCTGTCCCGTCGCCATGTGTATCGTCCGCCAGACGTTCGGGAACTCGGAGCAGTCGCCGATCAGGCGGTGGAACTCGTTGTCGAGGTCGAAGAACTCGTCGAAGTCCCGTCGTTCGGCGGCACTTCTCTGCTTGAACAAGGACAGGTCGAACGCGCTCGCGAACTTCGGCTGGAAGCGTCGGGCGGCGAGGCGGACCAGCCTGGGCTCCACCGCGTCGCGGACGATCTGCCCGTCCAAGACCTCCCGGAGGTGGATCCGGTTCACGAACGTGCCCTCACCCGGTTTGATCGTGACGAGATCCTCGGTGGCGAGCTGAAGGATCGCCTCGCGGAACGGCGTCCTCGAGACGTCCAACTGGTTGCAGATTGCCTTCTCCGGAACCGACGCGCCGGGCGGAAGCTCCATGGAGATGATCGCGGAACGGATGACCTCGTAGACCTGAGTGGCCTTGGGCAGGCGTTGGTCGACCGGACGCGGCTTCAAGGCGAGTGCGATGTCTTCCATGTCCCGTTCTTGTCGTCGTGACTTCCGCCGGCAGCTGCGTACCATGCCGCACCATGGATCGGAACCAAGTCGAAGGCCCGACCGGAGTTTCTCCTCCGTTCGCCACCGGGCTGCTGAAGTGCCGCATGACATCCATGAGCCCGTCGGAATTGGGACGGAGGACGATCGGCCAGGGCCTGGGGCGCTTGGATGGATGGCGGGCGACTTGATCACGGGACCGTCGTCGACGTGACGACATGCGGAATGGCTCGACCCACCGCGTTGATGCCGAGTCAACTCACCATCCTTCGACCGCTCATTTCCCGGACGTTAACCCTGCCGTCCGCCGACTCGGCTATTGCGACCCGCTCACGCAACGGGAGGGAGGGTCCATGCGGATGCGAGAAGCCATGGTGACGCGAGCCGGACGGACGTTCGTCGGCCGCTTCCGGGTGACGGGTGAAGGCAGCGCCGCGTCCGTCATGGTTCAGTTCGAGACCACCGTCATCTGCGCGCGGAAGGGCGGTTTGCCGGAAGAGCAGGTCGCGGAGACGCTGCTCGGCGAGCTGGTCCAGGAGGCGCTTGCGGAAGGCGAGAAGGGGCGGCAGCACTGAGCGCCCGGCATGCCATGGCGATTCCACCGCTGATGATCACCGCCGCTGGTCGACGCGGCCCTGTGCGGCCCTCAACCCGCCCATGTCAGTCCCTGATCCGGGCACGTTGAAACCGTGATCTGAGCTTAGCCTCGGTGCTGCGGCCATTCACGCCATCTCCGGTTTGGATGAGCCGCATCGAAGAGTCTGAACACCATGAAGACCGTTCTCCTCGGGGCAAGTCTCAGCTTGGCGCTCCTATCGTCAGCCGCCTTCGCTCAGCAGTCTCCTCCCACGTCGCCCGCACCGGCGCAGGACAACGCCAATCCGGCTCCGCCCCCGGGACTGCAGGCCGGCCGTGACGCGGACGATGATGGGCCGATGGACGGCGGCGAGATGGGTCGCGGTGGCGAGCGTTGGCATCGTCGCCACGGTCCGCCGCCTCCATGGAAGGCAGCCCGGTTTCGTGTCGAGGCGGGGGACATTGCTGTCAGCATGAAGTGCCCCGAGGACGAGCCTTTGAAGGCTTGTCAGGACTTCGCGCTGCAGCTGCTGGACAAGGCCGGATCGGTGGCCACGCGGCGCTGATCTCCCGGCAGGGACAGGTCGTCGGGGCGTGGCCGGTCACGCCGCTACGAACCCCTGATCACCTGACGATAGACGGGCACGGGACTGCTGTGCGGCTGTCTCCTCCCTCTAGCCAAGCCGTCGGAGCATGCCGTTGCGCGGGCGGCCTTGATGCGCAACCTGCGCGAGCCCAGCCGCATGGAGGCGCTTCACGCGATGGTCCACCTGCCCAAGGCCGAGACCGCGACCCTCCTGCCAGAGAGCCGCGTCCCGACCCTGATTCCCGACCCTGCCGCCGAGGCCGCAGAACTGCCTACCTCCTGTCGGCCGACACCCTGCTGGTCGAAGGCGCCGGGCCCCAGACCGAGTGCCCTGACCTCATCGCGCCCAAGCTGCTCTCGTGCATCGCAGCCATGGGTTGCACCTGATCCGAACCTCTTAAGTTCGTCGCGGGCCGGCGCGGGGCAACGGAGGTGCCGCTCAGGAGATCGCCTGAGCCCGCAGCCGCGCAGCCGCGAACTCCAGGAACGTGCGCGTCTTCAGGGGCAGCGGCCCCTGTCCCGCGTGCAGCAGGCTGATCGGCACGTGCGCGCCTTCGTGGGCCTGCAGCACGCGGCGTAACGCGCCCGCAGCCTCGGCGGCAGCGGTCTGGTAGGACAAAGCCTGGGCGAAGCCGAGGCCTGCCACCGCGGCGTCGAGGCCGGCCTCGACCGTGTTGACGGTGAGGCGGGGCCGGATCGGCACCGTCATGGCCGGGCCATTCCCGGCTCGCGCGAAGGACCATTGCCGCGCCTCGCTCAACCCCGCATAGGCGATGCACGGCAAGTCCCGCAGGGTGTCCGGATGCTGCGGCGCGCCGCAGCGGTCGAGGAGCGATGGAGCCGCCACGATCACGCTCTGGACGTGGCCGATCGTCGTGGCCACGAGGTCGCTGTCCGGCAAGGCTCCGATCCGCACCGCCAGGTCGACGTGGTCGGCCAAGAGGCCGAGGTTGCGGTCGGACAGCACGAGATTGACGTCGACGGCCGGGTAGCTGTCGAGGAAGGCCGTGACGACCGGCAGCACGTGGAGGCGGCCGAACACCACCGGCGCGGTCACGACCAGTTCGCCGCGCGGCTGACGCCACTCGCCGGCCGCCGCGCGCTCGGCCTCGTCAACCTGGTCGAGGATGCGACGGGCCGCCGCGAGGTAATCAGCCCCCGCCTCGGTTAGGCTAAGCTTGCGGGTCGAGCGGAGCAGCAGCCGGGCATCCAGGTGTTCCTCGAGGTCCGCGATCTTGCGGCTCAGCGTCGGCAACGGCACGCCGAGACGGCGGCTCGCGGCCGAGAAGCTGCCGTGCTCGACGGCAGCCGACAGCAGCGCCATGGCTTCGAGCCGATCCATGCCAACCTCTCACATTCCGAGAGGAGAGCTCTCGGGCACGGCAGATTATAGCCGACACGCGAAACGGCTAGTCTCCCCATCAGGGCGTTCGGGCCCGGCCGGCAGGAGCGGTCTCATGGGCTACGGGTTCCTCGACATCGCCGCGACGCCGAGCGTCAAGGCCGCGCAGGCGGCCAACGGCAGTGCGGACCAGTGGGACGGGTTTCGGGGCGATCGCGACTTCGACCGCTTCACGGACGCGGAAACCGCCTTCATCGCGGCCCGGGACAACTTCTACATGGCGACCGTGTCGGAAACCGGCTGGCCCTATGTCCAGCATCGCGGCGGGCCGCCCGGCTTTCTGCGGGTGCTCGACGAACGCACGCTGGGGTTCGCCGACTATCGCGGCAACCGGCAATACATCAGCCTCGGCAACCCGCAGGCCTGCGATCGCGTCTCCTTGATCCTCGTCGACTACCCGGCGCAGCGCCGGTTGAAGCTGTTCGGCCACGCCGAAGCGCGAAGCCTCGCGGCTGATCCGGCACTGGCAGGACAACTCGCGACCCCTGGATACCGCGGCCCGGCCGAGCGTGCCTTCGTGATCCACCTCGCGCGTTTCGACTGGAACTGCCCGCAGCACATCACCCCGCGCTTCACCGAAGCGGAGCTCAACGAGGCGCTCGACCCCGTGCGTCAGCGCCTCGCGGCCCTGACGGTCGAGAACGAAACGCTCCGGGCGCAACTCTCCCGGGTCCGCACCACCCTCGAGGAGACCCGATCATGACCACGCATGCCCAGACGTTTCACCGCCAGCCCGTCGGAGACGTGGACGTGTTCTACCGCCAGGCTGGCCCGAAGGACGCGCCCGTGCTGCTGCTGCTGCACGGCTTCCCGACCGCCGGCCATATGTTCCGCGACCTGATTCCGCTCCTGGCGGACCGCTACCGGCTGATCGCGCCAGATTTGCCGGGCTTCGGCAACACGGTCGCGCCGCCCCGGGCGGCCTTCGCCTACACGTTCGACAATCTCGCGACCGTCATCGGCGGCTTCACGGAAGCGCTCGGCCTTGACCGTTACGCGCTCTACCTCTTCGACTACGGCGCCCCAGTGGGGCTGCGCCTCGCCCTCGCACATCCCGAGCGCGTGACCGGCATCGTCACGCAGAATGGCAACGCCTACCTGGAGGGTTTCAGCGAAGCCTGGGCGCCCTGGCAGGCCTACTGGGGCGATCCTACCCCGGCGAACCGCGAGGCCTGCCGCGCTTCCCTCGCGCCGGAGACGATCCGGCGGGATCAATACCTCCACGGCGCCGACCCATCGCGCGTGTCGCCGGACGGGGTCACGCTCGACATCGCCTATCTGGCGCGGCCGGGGGCGGACGAGATCCAGCTCGACCTGATCGGTGACTACCGCAGCAACGTCGCGCTCTATCCCGCGTTCCAGGCCTATTTCCGGCAGCAGCGGCCGCCGCTGCTCGCCGCCTGGGGTCGCAACGACCCGCACTTCCTGCCGGCCGGCGCCGAGGCTTACCGGCGCGACCTGCCCGGCGCCGAGGTGGTGCTGCTCGACACCGGCCACTTCGCGCTGGAGACCCACGCAGCCGCCATCGCAGCGCTGGTGCGGGCCTTCATGGCGCGTCTTTGATCGAAGACCGCGTGGCCGGCACGAGCGCGAGTCGCGGACGGCCATTACACGACGGCCATCCCGAGCAGCACGGCGAAGGCGCCGAGCGGCGCGAGGTGGCTCCACTCGCGGTGGCGCACCACGGTGACGGTCGCCGACGCGATGATCGCGGCGCCGAGGATGAGACCCATCGGGCGGATGGCCTGAAGGGCGATCAGGGCGGCGGCCGCCACCTCGAGCACGCCAGTCCCACGGCACCACCATGCAGGGTAGCCCCACCGTACGAAGCTCTGCCGTTGCGCCGGAGCCCCGATGGCGTTGACGACGCCCGCACCCCCGAAGGCCGCGGCGACGAGCCAGATCGCGATGGCGTGCAGCATGTCAGGCCGTCCCGACAAGGAGGGGGACCGCCCCCAGGACCATCAGCAGCGCCGTGACGCCATGGACGCCCAGGGCGGTTGCAGTCCTGCCCTTGGCGGCGAGGACGACCGACATGTCGCCGAGCGGGATAAGCGCCTCGATCAGCAGCACGAGGCCGAGCGCCTGATGCCCGTCGGAGACCATGAGGGCCAGGACCACCAGACCCGAGACGATGTCCCGGACGCCCTTGAGCCGCAGCCACCACGGGATGTGCGAACCCGCTTCGGGCAGCGGCAAGCCGAAACTCGGCGCCATGGACCTGGGGTCCGTCAGATATCTCACGCCGATGAAGATGATGGCGAGCGCCGCGAGCAGCGCCACGGCGAGCGAGAACCAGTGCATGATTGCCTCCGCTTTCGGATCGCATGAATATCTAGCGTTGCTAGATTGTCAACTTGCGATAGGTTAACTCAGTCTCGAGCTGTGGAGAGCAAGTTGGGCATCGCCGAGCGGAAGGGCCGTGAGCGGGCGGAGCGCCAGCAGCGCATCACGGCGGCAGCGCGCGAGATCGCGGAGCGCGAAGGATGGAGCGCCGTCACGATCCGCCGCTTGGCCGATACGATCGAGTACAGCCAGCCAGTGCTCTACGCGCATTTCGCCAATCGGGACGCGATCGTGGCTGCCGTCGCGATCGCAGGGTTCCGGGACCTCGCGGCGGCGCTCCGGGACGGAGCCAAGGAGGCAGAAGACCGTCAACAGGCGATCGAGGCCGTGGCCGCCACCTATCTCGCCTTCGCAAGGGCGCAGCCGGCCCTCTACGAGGCCATGTTCACCTTGCCGACCGACCTGCACTTCGCAGACAGCGAGACCCGGCCGGAGCTCAGGGACGCCTTCGCGGCCCTGTCGGCCGCCGTCGCGCCATCCAATACCGAGCCCGGGGTCGCGACCGAGACGTTCTGGGCCACCCTGCACGGGCTCGCGGCATTAGAACGATCGGGCAGGATCAGGGACAGCGCGCGTCGCGAGCGGCTCGCGCTCGTCGTCGCCTGGGCTTTCGCGAGCTGAAGGCGTGGCGGCTCGTCATTGGTCCGCCTTGGCCAGGAGGTCGCTGATCGCCCGGAAGGCCTGCATGCGTTGTGCTTCGGCCAGGATCATGTGCGTGCCCCCGCCGATCTCCACCCGGCGCTTCCGCTGCGCGTTCCGGAGCGCGAGGAAGTAGGCCTGGCTCTGCACAACGGCAGCTTCGTAATAGTTGGGGGGCGGGAAGCTGCCGTTGTCGTTCCGGCCCCGCTAGATCGGTCAAGGCCAATCGAACCGCCAGCAAGCAGACATGCTGAAGGGCAGAGATGGGGCGAGAGCAGCCCATGATGGTACATACCATGCGCCACGTTTCTGTATTGAGGATCACCCCCCGAAGAGGAGACGCGACCCCATCCGGCAACGTTGCAGGCCATCAGCGAGGCCGTTGTGCGGCTCGGAGCGCAGAGGGTGGAGTGAGGCGATACAAGACCGGTTAGAAGTCGCTTTGCCCCTCATGCTCGGGTCCGGTCCAGGCTGGCACGCCACGTTGCCAAGCTAACGCTTCAACCTTGGTCACCATCGGTCTACGAAGGCGCGATCCGTGTCCGCAGCAAGCACCTTACTGACTCAAACCCTTGCGACACCGTTGCCGGAGAACGCCAGTAAGGGGACGCCGCCGAGCTACGACCGTGTCCAGCGCACGTTCCACTTAGTCATGGACGCGATCATCCTCACGGCGATGCTGATCGGCCTGCACTGCTCCTACCGGGCTCCAGGTACGCCGTTGCGAAAGTGGCTTCTCGATTACCATAAGTCCCTCGGCCTCATTGCCCTCGCACTCATCGGTTTCCGCATCGCCTACCGGCTCACCATCGGCACGCCGCCCTATGCCGAACGCATGAACCGCATCAACCATGCGGCAGCTTACGGCGCGCACCTCGCTCTGTACGCGCTCATGCTGTTCATGCCGCTGACAGGCTACCTGACCTCAGGCGCAGGTGGCCGGTCGATGCCGTGGTTCGGCCTCTTCCAGTTGCTGCGCTTGGTGCCGCTGGACAAGGTGCTGGAGCAAACGGAGGGACGCTCCACCACTACGGTGCCTGCATGATCTACGCCGTCGTCTCCCTGCACATACTCGCGGTGCTTTGGCACAGGTTGGTGAAGCGGGACGGCGTGCTCGCGCGAATGTGGCCTGCCGGCCGACCGTCGCGGAAATTCGGTTGAGGGAGGCGGGCGGGCAGACCGGAACCGATCTGCCGTGATGGTTCTCATGGGCCCCGGACGGCCATCGAGCCGTCGATCGCACGACATGCTGTCAAATCGCTTCCAACGATGACCCCCATTTCGCGTCCAATCCCGACCCCTCTGGGAGTGGCCTCAGCCTGATCTGTGGGGGTGCATAGGAAGGACCCGCGCCCGGAGCGCAGCGCCATGGCGTTGCGCGGAGCGGAGGGCGTGGGAGGTTCCTGTGTGCCCCCACAGATCAGGCCGTCGCGACGTCAGCTCCGGTTCTTGAAGCGCCAGCTGGTGTTGCCCGTCTCGACGATGTCGCAGTGGTGGGTCAGGCGATCGAGCATGGCCGTGGTCATCTTGGCGTCGCCGAAGACCTGTGGCCAATCGGCGAAGGCCAGGTTGGTGGTGATCAGCAGCGAGGTGTTCTCGTAGAGCTTGCTGATGAGGTGGAAGAGCAGCTGCCCGCCCGGCTGGCTGAACGGCAGGTAGCCGAGTTCGTCGATGACGATGAGATCGTAGCGCAGCAGGTTCTCGGCGAGCCGACCCGTGCGTCCGGCCGCCTTCTCGTGTTCGAGCAGGTTGACGAGGTCGACGAGGTTGAAGAAGCGACCGCGTGCCCTGGCGCGGATTACGGCCGAGGCGATACCGATGCTCAGGTGCGTCTTGCCGGTGCCGGTGCCGCCGACGAAGATCGTGTTGCGCCGCGCATCCAGGAAGGCCCCAGTGGCCAGCTCACGGATCTGCCCCTCATCGACCGGCGTCTCGGCGAAGACGAACGTGTCGAGGTCCTTGAGCACCGGGAACTTGGCGCTGCTCATGCGGTAGCTGATCGACCGGGCCTGCCGGTGGGTGCGCTCGGCCCGGATCAGGCTGGCCAGCAGAGGGTAGATCTCGTCGCGCCGGGCGAGGCCCTTGCCGGCGATCTCGTCAAAGCTGGCGCGCATACCGTAGAGCTTGAGGTCGCTCATGGCTTCCAGAATATCGTGGCGTTCCATCAGGCGACCTTCCTCAGGCTGTCGTAGCGGCTGCAATCGGCGGACGGCTCGATCTTCAGACGGAGCGCGTCAGGGGTGGTGATGCTCGGCGGCTCGGCCGGTTGGCGCTGCCGCGCCAGCACGGTCAGTATGACGGCGGCGCTGGCCAACCCGGCCGTCAGGGCCTCTGTGCAGGCGGCCTCGACCGCGTCCAAGCCATGGTCGAGCACGGCGCCCAGAACCGTGACGAACTGGCGGTCGCCATCGGCATGGGCCTTCAGCTTGACGCGCACCTGGCTGAGCGCCGGTGGCAGGTCCCAATCCTTGAACGGCGCTCCGTTCCGCAAGGCACCGGGCTTCTTCATGAGGACGGGCAGGTAGTGCCAGGGATCGTAGACCACCTGATCGCGCCGGAAGCTGCGGGGGTGGTCGGCGACGACCTCATCGTCCAGCAGCACACGGATGCGTTCGGCATGGGATCGCACCAGCACCATGCGCCCGGCAGCCTTCGCATCGACGCTGTAGCGGTTGTGGTCGGCCATGATCAGGCACGTCGTGGTGGCTCTGACCGCCTTCTCGACGAAGCCGTCGAACGGCCCCCGCAGCGGCATCAGGCTGGCGCGCTCGTCGTCGAACACCTCGGCGATGGTGCGGTCCTTGAACTCGGGGTGCTTGGTCTGTGCCGCATGGGCAAGGCACCGGTCTTCGAGCCAGCCGTTCAGCTCGAGGAGGCTCTTCACCCGCGGCTTCGGGCGGAACAGCAGGTCGCGGAGATTGCCGACCTGGTTCTCGACCTGGCCCTTCTCCCATCCCGACGCCGGCGTGCAGGCGACCGGCTCGACAAGGTGGTGCGAGCACATCTGCAGGAAGCGGCGGTTATACTGCCGTGCCTTGCCGACGAAGATCGCCTCCACGGCAGTCTTCATGTTGTCGTAGATGCCGCGCCGGCAGACCCCGCCATAGAAGGCGAATGCCTTGTCGTGCGCGTCGAAGACCAGCTCCTGGGTCTCGCGGAAGTAGGCGTGCACGAAGGGCATGCGGCTGTGCGACAGCTTCATGTGCGCCACCTTGACGGTCAGCGGCAGGCCCTGAAGCGTGATCGTCTCGTGGCTCCAGTCGAACTGGTACGCCTCGCCCGGCGCGAAGCTCAGCGGCACGTAGGCGCGTGCCGGAATGCGAGCCCGCTCTTCGCGCCAAGCCTTGGCGAAGCGGTGCACGCTATCATGGGCGCCGTCATAGCCGCGGCCCCGGAGTTCCTCGAACAGCCGTTGCGCGGAGCGACGCTCCCGACGCGGTAGCTTGGCTTCACCCTCCAAGATCGCGGTCAGATCCGCGACCCAGTCGCCGAGCTTCGGCGCCGGCTGCACACCCCGCTCGTACTTGAACTCCGTCGCCTGACCCCGGACCACCTTGCGCACCGTCGCGCGCGACACCGACAGGGTCCGGACGATCTCCTTGATGGACCGGTGCTGGTCGAAATACGCGCGCCGGATCCGGCCGATCATGTCCACGCCAATCATCCCCCTGAACATCCTTCCAGGCCAAAAGGGCCACGGAAGGCAGGCTGCTACACAGCCGGTAAGGGGGTCGGCATTGGCCGCGAAATTACCCCCTCAGGGGGTCACTATTGCGAGCGATTTTACAGCAGTCTAATCAGCAGCGCGAGCGACTGAGGGTGGCCTTAGAACAAACCCGCTGCGCGGGAGGGTGGGGTGGTGAGGGAGCGGTAGGGTCGGGACCGTCGCGCGTCGTTTGAGGCCCGTGGGTGGCGGGTCGTGCATCGCGGCTCCCTCTCTCGACAGTGATCCAGCATGCGTCAGGACGTGACAACCGCGCCCGGCCCCATAAAGGCGTGGCGACGGGCGCGGGCACCGGAAGCCGGTAAGAGTTCCGGCGGTGGCGACGGCTCCCTGGAGGGGTGAGAAGGCCCCCCGGATGATGGTACGCATCGGATGATGCGCCGGCTCCGCCGTCTATGAAGGGTCGGGAAGCCCTTGGAACGATGGTGCGTTCGCGACAACGGCCAAGCCGCCCTTGTGCAGTGCGGCGTCCGAGTGAGCGTAACCGGCGCGCATCACGACGGACTGAACGTCCTTGGCGAGTGGCTTGAGCCGTGTGGGCACCGCCGCCGCGCGACGCGTCTCCCCCTCGCCGAAACCCAGGGGATTGCCCGTGTCGTGAACGGCGACGCCCTCGCCGATTCCCCAGTAAACCACCTTGCGCGACCCCATCGCATCCATGCCGCGCAGGACGCGCTGGCGCATGAAGATCCCCTGCTGCAGGGCGATGCTCGCGACCCTGTTTCCTTGCGAGAGCCAGTTCGAAGCCGGGAACGGAAGGTTTGGCACCGCGAGGCCCCCGTCGCTCACCAGGATCGTCCTGTACCGTTTCCATACCGGTTCGAGCCCGAGGTTGTCGTAAACCCCGCCGTCGGTGAGGCAGAGCCTGTCGGTGTACCCCTCGCCCCCAAGGTCCGCGCCTTTGAGCGCCTTGATCGCCTCGGGTGGGACGCGCACGTAGGCCGGCGACATGAATGGGGGGAAGGCCGCCGACGCCGCGACGACATCGGCCACCATCAGGTCGGGCCTCGGCCACTGCCCGAGATGGTACTCGGCCGCGTATTCCCGCGCGAAGCGCCATAGCGCCCCGGTCTGCAAGCTCGTCGCCGTGATCGTGAACCGCGGCCGCTCCGGCAAATCCTGGAGCGTCGCTCCCCGGAAGAGGTATCTGTCGTAGAACCACGCGGCGACCCCCGCGGCCGTCACCCCGGGAAGCAACCCGATGACAATCGCCGGGATGTCGACGTAGCGCCGGGCCAGAGCCACCAAAGGGTCGCACACCTCCTCGCGCAGGTTGGAGGCGACGCCGCGGTCGTCGAAACGCAGCCGGCTCCAGGCCACCGCGACCGCCCCCGCCGCGATCGACCCGCCCGACACGCTCGCGACGCGATCGAGCCGCGCCAGCAGGCCGAGCTCGTTCAACCGGGTCAGGGCGCCGACGTGGAAAAGCATCGCGCGGAAGCCGCCCCCCGACAGGCATAGCCCGATGCCATCCTCCAGTTTGCCCCCGCCGAGGAAGTCGGGCGCCCGTGCCGGTTCGGATCCGCGCGTGTCTCGACCGTCCACAACTTCTCCGCGATCACGTGCCAGCTCGGGTGTTGCGGTTTCGTTCATCCCGCCACACATATTTTCGACGGGAGCTGATATATGGCCGCGACGCTTACCTTTCACCCGCTCGGCGACGCCGACAGCACGCTGATCGACCTCGCCGACGGACGGAAAATCCTCGTCGACTTCGGCGACGAGTGCACCGAGGCGCAGAGCGACAGGCGGATCGACCTCGCCGCGGCCCTCAGGGCAGACCTCGCCCGATCGGGGCGCGACGGCTACGACGCCGTTATGTTCACCCACCTCGACCGCGACCACGTCTACGGGGCGGGCGAGTTCTTCTGGCTGGAACACGCGAAGGCCTTCCAGGGCGCCGGTCGCGCGCGGATCGGCGAGCTCTGGGTGCCGGCGGCCGTCATCCTGGAGGACAAGCTGCCCGACTTTGCCAAGGTGATCCAGGCCGAGGCGAAGCACCGGCTTCTGAAGGGCGAGGGGATCCGCGTGTTTTCCCGGCCTGAGGCCCTCGTCGGCTTCCTCACCCTGAACGGGCTCACGGTGGCCGATCGCGACGGGTGCATCGTCAACGCGGGCGACACGATTCCGGGCTATCGCCTCGACGGCCCGGAGCGCGCCGAGTTCTTCATTCACTGCCCGTTCGGTTGGCGGCAGGACGAGAACGGGGAGATCACCGACCGGAACCAGGACAGCATCGTCTTCCAGGCCTCTTTCCAGGAGGGAGGTCGGGTTCAGCGCGCCCTGTTTGCCTCGGACATCGACTCCGAGACGATCGCGCAGATCGTGCGGACGACGCGGCGTCACGGGCGACTGGAGAGGCTGGCCTGGCACGTCTGCAAGATCCCCCACCACTGCTCATTCAAGGCGCTCGACAAGGACCTTAAGGGGACCACCGTGACGGTGCCCGTGCCGGAGGCGAAGTTCCTCTTCGAGGAGTGCGGCATGCGGGGCGGCATCATGGTCTCGACGAGCCGGAGCATCCCGAGCGACGACCGGGACGTCCAGCCGCCGCACAGGCAGGCCGCCAACTACTACAAAGGCGTGGCGAAGCGTTCTGGCGGTCGGTTCGAGGTAACGATGGATCACTCGCCGCCGCGCAACCCGAAGCCCTGCCAGGTGGTGATCGACGCGAACGGGTGCCGTTTCGTCTCCCGCCTGGACGAGACCGCCGGCCTCCTGCGAGCGTCGACGTCGTCCGCGGCGGGCTTCGCCTTCCCGAACCGCCCCGTCGCTCCCGACAAGCCGGCCGGCTTCAGTTGATCTGGTTCCTTGAGGACCGGGAACGCCTCGTCGTCGAACGCCGGGCGATCGCCACCCTGGCGGCCGACGTCGAGTGGCTCGTCGAGGCGGTGTGGGACCTCGTTCGAGCCCAGCTGATCCTTCGTCTCGCGATGGACACGGGCGGCGCGGTGCACCGCTTAGAGATGCGCTATCCGGCGATGTTTCCGCATACACCGCCGGACATCGTCCCGGTCGATCCGGATTTCCGCCTCTCGGATCACCAGTGGAGCGGCGGCTCCCTGTGCCTGGAATACCGTCCCGACAACTGGCGGCCGGACCTGACCGGCGCCGACATGGTCCGGAGCGCCCACCGGCTGCTGTCGGCCGACGCCGACACCAAGGCCGGCGCCCGCGAGCTACCGTCGGCCCATGACTTCACGCTGGGCCAGAGCCTCCGGACGGCTTTCCGCCGTCACCTCGCGACCGACGATCTGCTAACCGCGATCTCCGGATTGACTGAGCGGGCCCCGGCCCGTGCGACCCTGCGCTTCACAATCCATGCGTCGGACGTGACCAGCTGGATTACGAGCCTGGATGCTGGGGCCGGACCTTGGTTCCAACCCGCGGTCCCGAAGGACCTCGGCTACGAGGAGTGTGGCGTGGCGCTTCGCGTCCCGTCCGGCGTGCTGGCCGGCACCGACCTGGATTGGACGCATGTCGGTCTGTTGGACGCGCTCGGGGCGCAACTGCCGCCCAAAGATGGCGCCAAGGCACCGACGTTCGTCCTGGCTGGCGACGGCGAGCGGCTGCGCCTATTTTGGCGGTTCCTCCCGACGGCGGATCGCCTGACGGAATCCAGGATCGTGCCCGCCGGGGGCCTCGGCGCCGAACGGCTCGACCGGCTCACGGAGGGTCTCGGGTCTCGCAGCGTCGCGGTCGTCGGATGCGGCTCCGCGGGCTCGAAGATTGCGGCGAGCCTGACCCGGTCCGGGGTGGGGAGCCTGCTGCTCGTCGACGACGATGTCCTCATGCGGGGCAACCTCGTCCGCAACGATCTCGATTGGCACGGCGTGGGGGATCACAAGGTCGAGGCGCTCGCGGCTCGCCTGAGGCTGATCAACCCGGACGTTTCGGTGCAGGTTTGGCGGCTGCGCCTCGGCGGGCAGGAGGCCAGCTCCAGCGCGGCGGCGGCGTTAGAGGCGATCGCGCGATGCGATCTCGTCGTGGACGCCACCGCCGAGGCCGATGCGTTCAACCTGCTGTCGTCGGTGGTGACGCGCTACGGCCGGCCCCTTGTCTGGCTGGAGGTGTTCGAGGGCGGGATCGGCGGCATGGTCGCGCGGCACCGCCCGGGCCTGGATCCGTCGCCGCAAGACATGCGAAGCGGCTTCCTGGCGTGGTGCCGCCGGCAGGACGCGCCCTGGACAGGGCGCGCCGCCGGGCGGTATGCTGGAGAAACCGAGGAGGGCCAGATCATCGTCGCGGGGGACGCCGAGGTCGGCGTCATCGCCGCCCACGTCGCGCGCTTCGCCCTCGATGCGCTCGGCGATGGCCTGTCCTTCCCGCATTCCATGTACGTCATCGGCCTCAAGGCGGGCTGGATATTCGAGCAGCCTTTCGACGTGCGCCCGGTATCGGTGGCGCCCGGTCCGCGCGTGCCGGCCCCGGCGCTAGGAACCGAGCAAGACGCGGAAGCGATCGCCTTCATCGTCGAGTTGGCGAGCAAGGGTGCCGATGAAGATCCTGCTGCCTAAGGACGTGCGTGCGACCTGGCGCAGGGAACTGCGGCGGGCCGGGCGCCGAGAGATCGGAGGCGTCCTGCTCGGGGAGGCAGTTGCCGAGGCGACGTTCCGCGTGCTCGAAATCAGCGTGCAGCACGCAGGCGGAACGACGAGCAGGTTCGTCAGGGCTCCCGAACAGCACCGACAAAGCATCGATGCATTCTTCGCCCGTACGAACCATGACTACGCACGCTTCAATTATCTCGGCGAGTGGCACTCGCATCCCTCGTATCCGACCCGACCCAGCCCCGACGACGTCCGGGCGATGGAAGACATACTCGCCGACGTTGACATGGGTGCCACGTTCGCCTGCCTGATTATCGTCAAACTCACGCTGTTTCGGCGATTGGAGATCGGGTCCCTCCTTTTCGCTCCCGGATACGCAGTCCTTCCGCTCACCGTCGAACGTGAGCGATGACGGGTCGATAGTCACTGTTTCTATGGCAGAGCGCCCGATTGTCCGAAAGATGGACGTCACCCAACGACAGCTGTTGTGAAGGGTTTCGGATGCCGGCCGTCCATGGCGTCTCGATCAGTCTCACGGCCGGTGTCCGAAAGCCTCCAGGGAAGGAAACCGCGGGGTGATTAGCCTCAGGGGGCCGTGCGCGGCGATCTATGGGGAATGGATGTCCGACGGCGGCGCGGACTGAGCGGTGTCGATTACGGTCGGCAGGCTGTCCGGCCTTATTTGTTGATGCACGACGAGCCGAAGGCCTCGAACACGACGCGTTATTGAGGTTTGAACTGGTCGCCAGGGGCGTCGGAGTCCTTGTTGAGGCGTGTCGGCCTGTGGCTCGGGATCGAGCAGACTGCGTTCCAGCCGATGCTTTGGTGAGATGTCGGGTAGGCAGGTCATGACGTGTCGACCTTGAACGACGAACCCGTGCCCGGCCGTGACGTGACGACCCTGCCGAGGATCTCGATCACGATCATGCGCCCGCCGCAGCAAGGGCACGGTGACGCCGGTGGTGACGCTTCGGCCTCTGGAGGAACACCGTCAGTCGGCGGCACGGCACCGAGTAGATCCCGGATGCGGGCGATGGCGGCTGCCCGGGTGGCGCTGGCAAGCAGGCCGTAGTGGCGGATGCGGTGAAAGCCGCGCGGCAGGACGTGGATCAGGAAGCGGCGGATGAAGTCGTCGGGTGCGAGCGACATGGTCTTCTGCCATGCAGCGCCCTTGCCCCGGGCCCGGTAGTCCTTCCAGCGGAAGGTCACGCTGGCCGCATCGCAGGCGACGAGCCGGCTGTTGCTGATGGCGACGCGATGCGTGTAGCGCGAAAGGTAGGCCAGCACCGCTTCAGGCCCGCCGAACGGGCGCTTGGCGTAGACGACCCACTCGGCCTTGCGCAGCGGTGCAAGGTGGGCCGCGAAGGCACGGCGGTCGGCGAGCCCGGCCTGCGCGCCGAAGAAGACGAGATGACCGGCCTCGTGCAGGGCCATGAGCCTGTCGAGGAATAGCCGGCGGAACAGGCGCGACAGCACCCGCACGGGGAGGAAGAAGCCGGGGCGGCAGGCGATCCAGCGGCTCCTGTCCGGCGACAGGCCGCCGCCCGGCACGATCATGTGCACATGCGGGTGGTGGGTCAGGGCCGATCCCCAGGTGTGCAGCACGGCGGTGAGACCGATGCGAGCCCCAAGGTGTTTTGGGTCGGCCGCGATCGTGATGGTCGTGTCGGCCGCCGTGCGGAACAGCAGGTCGTAGACCACGGCCTTGTTCTGGAACGCGATGTCGGCGATCGCCGCCGGCAGCGTGAACACCACGTGGTAGTAGGGCACGGGCAGGAGGTCGGCCTCGCGCGCCGCCAGCCACTCGCGTGCTGCCGAACCCTGGCACTTTGGACAGTGCCGGTTGCGACAGGAGTTGTAGCTGACGGCCGTGTGGTCGCAGTCCGTGCAGCGCGCGACATGGCCGCCGAGCGCCGCCGTGCGGCACGCCCGGATTGCCGTCATGACCTTGAGTTGGCCGAGGCTCAGGTGCCCGCGATGGCGTGCGACGAAGCCGTCGCCGTGCCGGTTCAGGACATCCGCGACCCTCGAGAGGAGGCCGCGCCACCATGGTGATGCGGCGCTGCTATGGAGGTGGTGGCGCCAGCAACGCGAGAGGGCTCTCGACCTCGCGGATCGTCTTCAGCGCCACCCGCGTGTAGAGGGCGGTGCTCTCGAGCTTCCGATGACCGAGCAGCACCTGAATGACGCGGATGTCGGTCTTGCGCTCGAGCAGGTGCGTGGCGAAGCTGTGCCGGAGCATGTGCATCGACACGCGCTTGTCGAGATGGGCGGCCGTGGCGGCGGCGCGGCAGGCCCGATCGAGCTGGCGCGTGGTGATCGGCTGAGCCGGCTGCTGGCCGGGGAACAGCCAGCCACGCGGTCGCTTCACGCGCCACCACTGGCGCAGGAGATCGAGCAAGTCGGGCGCCAGCATCACGTAGCGGTCCTTCCGCCCTTTGCCCTGCTCGACGCGGATCAGCATGCGGCGCTGTCGATGTCCGTGACCTTCAGGTGCGCGATCTCGGAGATGCGCAGGCCGTAGCCGTAGGCAACGCTCAGGGCGGCGCGGTACTTCAGGTCCGGCGCATGGGCAAGCAGCAGCGCAACCTCGGCGGGGCTGAGCACGACCGGCAGCCGCTCGGGCGTCGGGATGCGCGCCATGCGGTCGCCAAACCCCGGCCGGCTGAGCGTCACGTGGAAGAAGAACCGCAGCGCCGTGCTCGCCATGTTCATGCGTGAATAGCTTGCGCCCAGCGAGGCGAGATGCAGTTGATAGCGCCGGAGATCCTCGGGTTCGGCTCGGTCAGGCGGGCAGCCCAGGAAGGCCGTGAACTCGCGGACCTGCCGGATGTAATCACGCTGGGTGTGCGTGCCGAACTGCCGGATCATCATGTCTTCGATCATGCGGCGACGCAGCGGGCTGACGGCTTCGGTGCTCATCGGGGGCTCCTGTCCGAGACGGGTGAACCCCACGATCTTCAGACAGGCCCCGAGCGGCCGTTACTTCGTTCTCCCGACCTCGCCGACCCTACCGCGCGAGCGGTTTAGTTCGTTGGCGCATGTCAGCGATGGCAAACGGCTGAGAAGGGTGGATTTCGGTACGGCTGCTTTCGGGAGACACATGGCGATAGCTGCCATTGGAGGACAACGTCACGTTCTCAATCAGGGTGGTGTTTCGACAAACGTTCAGACGAGACGTTTCTTGTACAAATGCATATGGGCTTGGCCCCAGGAGTGCAGCTGAGCAATCACTGGCTCTAGGCTTCGCCCGAGAGACGACAGTGAATACTCGACCTTTGGAGGCACCTGCGGATAGAGCTTGCGATCGATCAAGCCATCCTCTTCCATCTCGCGGAGCTGGTTGGTCAGCATTCGGGGAGTAATATCAGGTAAGCGACGTTGTAGCTCGCTGAAACGCATTGTGTCCTCAAGAAGCAGATCGAGAAGGACGCACTTCCATTTTCCGTGGATCAGACCAACCGTTACCTCGACGGCGCAGGCCGGTACCCGGTCGAGATTTGCGTGTCGCAGCTTGGCCATGACCTGACGATATCCTTTTTGATAGTACCTACAAAACTTGTTCGTATGGCGCTTACCACGTCACAGCGTTAGCTACGACAACGGCGCTCGGTGCGGTCGTCGATCCGCTTGGGGCGGATTTCCTATTTCTACCTTTCAACTCTCGAAGGATCCGACATGCCAATCGATGCACTAGGCCGCACCATCTCAGGCGCCATTCATGATCGTATCGCAGTCAATGGCACGCATCTCCACTATGTGTCGCTCGGTACCAGCGGGTCGCCGATCCTGCTGGTCCATGGTTTTCCCGAGACCTGGTGGGCGTTCCACGAAGTGATGCCGGTGCTGGCCGAGCGGCACCGCGTCCACGCGGTCGATCTGCGCGGTTTCGGCGACTCCGACCTGGCCAACGACGAGTTTGACAGCAAGGTCGCCGCCGAAGACCTGCACCAACTCATCACGGCTCTCGGCAAAGGGCCGATGCACCTCGTCGCGCAAGACATCAGCGGCACGACCGCCTTTCGTCTTGCCGCCACGCACCCCGACGCCATCGCGAGTTTCACCGCCATCGAGATGGGCCTGCCCGGTTTTGGCATGGAAGCCTTCGCCGACGTGACCAACGGAGGTGCCTGGTACTTCGGCGTGATGGCCACACGGGGCATTCCCGACATGCTGCTGGCCGGCCGTGAGGCCGCCTTCGTGGGTGATTACATGTTCCCATCGATGTGCGCGGTGCCGGACGCGGTCGGTGAGGGCGATGTCGCAGAATTTGCCCGTACATACGCGCGGCCTGGTGGGTGGGACGGCGCAACCGGTCTCTACGCCTCGGTACTCAAGGAAGGCGAAAAGATCGTCGCGCTGGCGCAGTCCGATGCAATCCGAGTTCCGGTGCTAGCAATTGGCGCCGGTGGCGGACCGTTCACAGAACATACAATGAAGCGTGCAGCCCCCGGAACAGACGTTCGTTCGATCCAAATCGGCGGAGCCGGCCACTACGCTGCGATGGAAGCCCCCGAACGCGTGGCGGCCGCGATCCGCGACTTCGTCGGAGAAGTGGACGCGGCCCGCATCGCCTGACGGTCTGCGGTCGACGTCGTGAGGGTCGCGAAGTCAATTCCGCCGCTCGGGTGCCAGCGAGCTTGCACAATCCGGCGTTGTCGGACGTGTCGCCGGCGGTTCCGACCGCGCCGATTGTTCAGCCGTCCGCAACCTTTGAGAACGTCAGCTTACAGGCAGTCTCGATTGGCCTTTGAGTGGCGCAGAAGGGTCGAAGGCTGCAGGTCTACTTGGGCATACCAAAAACAGACTATGGCTGCAGCCAGTTTGGTTGGATATCTGCTGGTCCGCTTTCGGGCGGCAATGCATAAGACGACGTCACCACTGCGCCCGCCCTCGACCTGCTCAGACATCCACTCTGGTGAGGGCTATGGTACAAAAAGCATGTGTCATGATCGGCATGTAACATCTTCCACACGACGCGAAGCGAGGCCGCTGATGGCACAGGATGAGGGGTCTAAAACGCAGCACATCAATGTCGTCCGGACGGGACCACGCGGCGGCTCACCCATTTTGTTCATCCACGCGGTCAGCCTCGACCTTACTTGGTGGGACCACCAATTCTCAGCATTCGCCACCGACCACGATCTCGTTGCCTTCGATCTGCCGGGCCACGGCGTGTCGCCGAGCCTCGATGGTCCTTATACCTTCGATGCCCTGGCGACTGTCGCTGCGGAAGTGATCGCCGCCCTAGATACGGGGCCCGCGCACGTGGTGGGCATCTCGGTTGGCGGCATGGTCGCTCAAACCCTCGCGCTCGCGCGGCCCGACGTCGTACGTTCGCTGACGCTGGTCGCCACCCTCTGCACCCTGCCCGACCCAGTGCGCGAGGCGATGCGCGAGCGGGCGCGCGTCGCACGAGCGGATGGCATGGCAGCGCTCGTGTCCCCGACGCTGGAACGCTGGTTCCCGCCCGTGTTCCGGGCCGGCCGTCCCGACATGCTGGACCGTGCCGCTAAGAGCGTGCTGCGGCACGACCCGGTCGTCTACGCCGAGATGTGGGAGATGATTGCGGGCCTCGACCTAGAAGCACGCATTTCCACCATCGCCTGCCCGACGCTCGTGGTGGCCGGCGCGGAGGACGTGAACGCCCCGGTCGCCGCAGGACAAAGGATGGCTGACCTGATCCCGGGTGCCTCGTTGCACATCCTATCCGGCGTCGGGCACTTTCCTCCGCTAGAAGCGCCGCATGCCTTCAACGAGCGGCTGCGCGCCTATTTCGACAGCCAGTAAGTCGCGCTGCCCAGCGGCTACTTTCCAGGCCGAGCCGAAGTGGCCGGACGGCCGCCAAAGGACCGCTCACAGGACGGTACGATTGCCGTCCGCACGTCTGGCATGGGTCGATGTCGGCCGCATGTCCGACGCCAGGAAAGGTGGGAGGAGGTCGACAACGAAGTAAGTAGACGGTGCCGTTACTTTCTTGTTCCAGCTACCCAGTCCCGGACCATGAGAACCGCGTCGGCGAAATCCTGCGGCGCTTCCCACGGCAGGTTGTGCCCACACTGGACGATCCGATGCTCGTGCCGGCCGGTGAACATGGACGCGTGATCGGCGGTCCCGCCCGGCTTGAGCGGATCCTGCGTTCCGTCGATTGTGATGGCGGGAACCGTGATCAACGGCTTTCCCGCCAGCCGCGCCTCCAACGCGGCCAGCGCGGGATCACCGTCAGCTAGCCCGAAATCGAAACGGTAGGAGTGGATCACGACAGCAACGAAATCAGGATTGTCAAACGAAGCCGCCGTTCGTTCGAAGGTCGCGTCGTCGAACGCCCAATTCGGCGACCATTGTTTCCAAAGAATGCGGCACAGCTCGCGCCGGTTGAGCGACAGGCATTCACGTCCGCGCTCATTCTGGAACAGATGCTGATACCAGAGAAACTGCTCAAGATGTGGCGAATAAGCGTGTCCGAGCCGTTCCACGTCGATGATGTCGTATCCGGCATAGGAAACGAGACCGCTCACACGTTTCGGCCAAAGGGCCGATGCGACGCAGGAGGCGAGACCGCCCCAGTCATAGCCAGCGAGAAGGGCCTGCTCGATGCCAAGAGCGTCTAGTAAATCGATGACGTCATTGCCCAGTGCGGCCTGCTGGCCGCTACGCATCGTTGCGTCCGATAGAAACCGCGTCGGACCGAAGCCTCGCAGGTAAGGCATGATGACTCGCGCCCCGGCTTTCACCAAACGGGGCGCGACCTCATCATAGGCGTGAACGTCGTACGGAAAGCCGTGCGAGAGCACGACTGGCCAACCCTCGTCCGGACCAAGTGCCCGGTAGCCGATCCGGAGGGTGTCGGTATCGACTGTGTGCATGGAATCCTCTCAGGTCGGCGACCGACGGATACTTCGAGCGTCGGCTTACGGCAGCCTGGCACGGCGTCGGCAATAGCTGCAACGGGTCGGTTGCAGAACATCCGCTTCCGGACGGGCGTACGCATCCGGCCAGTACCGCAGATCCGGGCTACCGCGTCACTGTGATCCCGCTGAGGGTTTCGGCGGTCAGGCCGCGTGAGCCAAGGATGTGACGGGGTGGCTGGCCTTCCAGTTCCAGGGCAGCAGCTCGTTGAGGCGTTTGGCGGAGTGGTCCGGGAGGCGGGCGAGCACGTCGGCTAGCCAGGCCTGGGGATCGACTTCGTTGAGCTTGGCCGTTTCGATCAGCGTGTAGATGGCGGCGGCACGATGGCCGCCGGCGTCCGAACCGCAGAAGGTCCAATTGCGCCGGCCGATCGCAATGCCTCTCAGGGCGCGCTCGGCCGCATTATTGCTCAGACAGATCCTGCCGTCGTCGAGGAAGCGGGTGAAGGCCGTCCAGCGGTTCAGGATGTAACTGATGGCCTTGGCGACGTCGCTCTTGGCCGACAGCAGCGTCCGTTTCTCGCGGAGGAAGGTCCCAAGATCCTCGATCAATGACCTCGATTGTTCCTGGCGCACGGCCAGCCGCTCGGCGGACGCCAAGCCGTTGATGGTGCGCTCGATGGCGAAGATCTCGTCGATGCGGCGCACCGCCTCGATGGCAATGGGGGCCTTGGTGAGCTTGGCCAGGTCGAACAGCTTACGGCGGCCGTGGCTCCAGCACGCCGCCTCGAGGATGGGCGACGGCTTGCGTCGGCCGTCATACAGGTCGTTGTAGCCCGCGTAGGCGTCGGCCTGCATGATGCCGCCGTAGGTCGCCAGGTGCTCTCGCGGGTACTCCCCGGATCGGCTGCGCGAGTAGCGGAACGCCGCGGCCGGAGGGTCGGCGCCGCCGAACGGACGGTCGTCGCGCACGTAGGCCCACAATCGTCCTGTATCGGTTTTGCCTTTTGCCAGTACCGGCACCGTCGTGTCGTCCGCATGGATCCGCGCGGCGGCCAGCACGTGACGCCCGATCGCTTCCACGATGGGGGCGAGCGCCACCGCGCAGGCCCCGACACGGTCCGCCAACGTCGAGGTATCGATCGCGATTCCCTCCGGGGCGAAGGTGTCGCTCTGTCAGTTCAACGGCTGGTGCAGCATGAACTTGGACACCAGCACGCTCGCCAGCAGGTTCGGACCGGCGAAGCCGCGTGGGATCGAGTGGGACGGCGCCGGCGTCTCGGTCACGGCCTCGCAGTCGCGGCACGTCATCTTCTCGCGCACGTGCTCAACGATCTTCCAGCGCCGCGGCTCGCACTCCAGCGTGCGCGACACCGCCTCGCCGAGCTTGCGCAGCCGCGCTCCGCCACACCTGCCGCAGGCGCAGGGGACCGGGTAGACGACCCGCTCCACCGGGAGGTTCTCGGGCAGCCTCAGTCGGGACAAGCGCGGAGCACGGCGTTCGCGTGCCGCGGCCGCCAGCTCGGGCGCGGCGATGTCGGCCTCGGCTTCCGCCGCACCCTGGCTTTCCTCGATGTCCGCGATGGCCAGTTCGAGTTGCTCGACGAGGAGCCTGCCGCGTTCGGACGACGGGCCGTACTGCTCCCGGCGCAGCTTGGCGATCAGGAACTTCAGCTTCTCGGACTCTAACCGCCGGATCAGGGCTTCGCCGCGCAGCGACACGATCATCGCATGGGCGAAGAAGCCTTGGGACCATAGCCTGCGCAGCAGGCTAGGGAAGGCGACTGAGGGGCTGGCGAGGTCGGACGGGAGCGGATCAGCGGGTGTCGTCACCCCGCGATCAGATCACAACCACCTGCCGCCGCAAGCCTTTTTGGCTATCCAGCTTGCGACGGACGCCAGGTCTGCTGCGGGTTCCGCCAGTCGATCCCCTCGACCAAATAGGCGAGTTGGGCGGCCGAGATGGAGATTGCCCCGTCGCTCGCCGACGGCCAGACGAAGCGGCCCCGATCCAGCCGCTTCATGAACAGACAGCCGCCCTGGCCGTCATGCCAGACGATCTTGACCAGGTCCGACCGGCGTCCCCGAAAAACGAACAGGTGACCGCAGAACGGGTCTCGCCCGAGCACCTCCTGCACCAGCAGCGACGGGCCGCCAATCCCCTTGCGCATGTCGGTGTGGCCGGTCGCCAGCCACACCTTGGCGCCGCTCGGCAGCGGGATCACCGATGGTCCAAAGCATCGAGAACGCGCTGCAGCGCGTCACCGTCGACATCGCAGCCAACCCGCAGGCGGCGTCCCTGCGACAGCTCGATCTCGATCAGCCCGGCCGACCGCCTCGGACGTGGTGCAACCGATGGCGCTGGCGTCGGTAGTGCGGGAAGCGGCGCGACGATCTCGACCGGCATGAGGGCGGGCACGCCCCGGCCCAACAACCCCTCGCGCGCCAGGCGACGCCACCCGAACACCAGGCTGGCGCTCACCGCATTCCGTCGGGCGGAGCTGGCCAGGGGCCACGCCATGCGCAGCATGGTGGGGTGGACAGCGGAGGGCACCTCGGCCACCCGCGTACCCGGAACAAGCGTCTCCTCGACGATCCGGGCCTTCTCGTCATCCGACCACTGACGCCGACGCTCCACCCCGCTCAGAACCTCAACCCGCATCGACCTGATGACCTTTAGGCTAGCCGTAAGCCCATAAGGTCGGCTCCACGCCCGTCATCACGCAAGGCGGCCTTCATCGGATGCGTACGGACGGGCAGCCAACTTCCGTTTATGGCGCATCATGCTACGCGGTAGAGCCATTCTTTCAGCTTCGACCAGCGCCGCCGTGCCCCGCCGTTCTTAACCGCGATGGCGACCGCCCTGCGCTGCCCGACTAGCACGACGAGCTTCTTGCCCCGGGTCACCCCCGTGTAGAGGAGGTTGCGAGCGAGCATAGCGTAGTGCTGGGTCATGACCGGGATCACCACGGCCGGGTACTCCGAACCCTGGCTCTTGTGAATGGTAGTGGCGTAGGCCAGCACGAGCTCGTCCAGTTCGCCGAACGGGTAGGACACCTCGCGACCATCGAAGGTCGCGACGAGCTCGCCAGCCTCCTGGTCTATCCGGCTCACGAGGCCGAGGTCGCCGTTGTAGACCTCCCGGTCGTAGTTGTTCTCGACCTGCATGACCTTGTCGCCCGGCCCGTAGGTCCAGCCGAACCGCTCGACCCGACCCTCGCCCGGCGGATTGAGCGCTGCTTGCAACGCGACGTTGAGCGCCCGCGCCCCGACGCCGCCGCGGTTCATAGGGCACAGCACCTGGACGTCGCGGATGGCATCAAGCCCGAATGCGCAGGGAATGCGGTCGCGCACCATGGTGATCAGCTTGGCCACGGCCTGCTCGGGATCGGCAGCGTCGACCAAGTGGAAGTCGGAGGCCGCGCCGGCCGGGGCCGCCTCGGGCATCTGGCCCTGGTTGATCCGGTGCGCGTTGACGATGACGCGGCTCGGGGCCGCCTGACGGAACACCTCCGTGAGCCGCACGACCGGCACGGCAGCCGAAGCGATCACGTCGCCGAGCACCTGCCCAGGGCCGACGGAGGGCAGCTGGTCGACGTCGCCCACCAGCAGCAGCGCCGCCCCGTCAGGCAGCGCGCGCAAGAGGGCCCGCATCAGCGGCACGTCCACCATGCTGGTTTCGTCCACCACCAGCAGTTCGCAGTCGAGCGGGTTCTGCTCGTCACGGCGGAATCCGCCGTTCTTGGGGTCGGTCTCGAGCAGCCGGTGGATGGTCTTGGCCTCCACCCCGGTGGTCTCGGTCAGGCGCTTGGCGGCCCGGCCCGTGGGTGCGCACAGGGCGACCTTGACGGCCTTGGCCACGAGCGCCCGCAGGATGGAGTTCACCAGCGTCGTCTTGCCCACGCCCGGGCCGCCGGTGATCACTAGCACCTTGCTCGACAAGGCCAGTCGCAGCGCCCGCCGCTGGCTGTCGGCCATGGTGATCCCAGCCCGCGTCTCAAGCCACGGGATCGCCTTGTCGGCGTCGATCTCCGGCCAGGGTAGCCGGCCGGTGGACAAGGTACGGAGTCGCTCGGCGATGGCCTGCTCAGCCCGGTAGAGACCGGCGAGGAAGATGCAGCGTCGATCACCGACGGTGTCGGCCACCACGGTCCCTTCCGCCAACTCAAGCTCCAGCGCCGTCGCGATCCGCGCAGGCGGCACCTCGATCAAAGCCGCCGTGAGCTTCACGAGCTCGTCTTCGGGCAGCCCGCAATGCCCCTGGTCCATGGCTTCGGCCAGCCCGTAGGACACGCCCGCGCGGATGCGGATCATGGCGTCCTTGTCGATGCCCACCTTCATGGCGATCTGGTCGGCGGTGCGGAAGCCGATGCCGCGGATGTCGCGTGCGAGCCGGTAGGGATTGTCGCTGATGACCTGAACGGCCCCGGCGCCGTAGGTCTTGTAGATCCGCACCGCCCGCGAGGTGCCGACCCCGTTGGCGTGCAGGAACAGCATGATCTCGCGCACGACCTTCTGCTCGGCCCAGCCCGCGACGATGCGCCCGGCGCGCTTGGGACCGATGCCGCCGACCTCCCGCAGTCTCCCGGGTTCCTGTTCGATGACGTCGAACACGGCGTCGCCGAACGTCTGTGTGAGCCGCTTGGCGTAGGCCGGACCGACGCCGCGGATCATGCCCGACGCGAGATACTTCTCGATGCCCTCGAGCGTGGTGGGTGGGCTCGCCTTCAGGAAAGCGGCCCGGAACTGCATCCCGTGCTCGCGGTCCACCGTCCAGGCACCCGACGCGACCACGAACTCGCCGGCCGCGATCAGGGCGGCGTGGCCGATGACGGTCACGAGATCCCGCTGCCCGCGCGCCTTGACGCGCAGCACGCAGAAGCCGTTGTCCGGGTTGTGGAACGTGACCCGTTCCACAAGGCCGGCGAGGTTCTCCATGCCGGGCTGACGCTCGGGGAGGATGGGGGCCGTCATCGGTCCAATGTCGCATGAGCGACGGGCGACGCAAGCATCGCGTCATCCGGCGCTATCACGCCGACAGGAGGTTCTGCTTACCCGAGCTCTTCTTGCTACACGCCCGTGGCTTTAAGTTGTGACCGATCTTCAGTGGAGGCCAGCAGCATGGCGCGAAAGACGGCGCTGACGAGCGAGAACCTAGCCGCGCTCGGCGCCGAGCGGCTTGCCCGGCTCATCCTGGACGAGGCAGGACGCAACACGGCGTTCAAGAAGCTCGTCACGGCCGCGCTTGCGGGCGCGCAAGGCCCTAAGGCCGTGGCCTCTATTGTCGACAAGCGCCTGGCCGGGCTCGCCCGCGCCCGGGGCTTCGTGGATTGGGACAAGCGCAAGGCCTTCGCGGCCGACCTGCGGGCGACGCTGAACACCATCAAGGACGAGCTCGGGGGCGCCGACCCGAGCGCCGCGGCCGGTCGCCTGATCCGCTTCCTGATCCTGGCAACGGGCGTGTTCGAGCGCGTCGACGACTCCTCCGGGTTCATCCAGGTCATCTTCCACGACGGGGCCTACGCCGTGCCGGAGCTCGTAGCTAGGATGCCGGAAGACGGCAGGGTCGCGCTGGTCGAGTCCCTCGTCGCGCCTCTCTGCACGGACGACTACGGCCTGATCGACGCTGCGGTGCACAGCACCATCCCGCTGCTGCCTCCCGCCGGGCTCGCCGCCATAGACACGCTGCTGACCACGGCTGCGGAGGAGAAGGACGGTTCATCGAACACAACGCAGGACTGGAGTCGAACCAGCCGGCGCGACCGCCTCGTCCGGGCCCGTCAGGCGATCGCCGATGCGCGGGGCGACGTGGATGCCTTCATCACCCTGGACCGCGAACGTCCGGACGGACGGCAGGACACGATGGCCGTCGCGGATCGGCTGCTCGCGGTCGGTCGGGTACCCGAAGCCCTGGATTGGGTGCGCCGACCGGTTCGCCGCGGTCTCCGGGCGATGACGAAAGCCGACCTGGCCGATGCGACCACAGGGACCGACCTCCAGGACCGCGAGCGGGTTCGGCTGGAGATCCGCATCCTCATGGCACTCGGGCGCAAGGACGAGGCCCAGGGCCTGCGCTGGCGAACGTTCGAAGCGCTGCTCGATGTCGAGATCCTGCGAGACTACGTGGCCCACCTCGGCGACTTCGAGGAGTTCGACGCGCTCGAGCGTTCATTCGCCTACGTGACTGCACATGCCGATGGGTACCGCGCCCTCGCGTTCTTCCTGACCTGGCCTCGGCTGGAGCATGCCGCGACGCTCGTCGTGGAGCGCCGCGACGCCTGGGCCGGGCAGCACTACGGCTTGCTGCTTCCTGCGGCGCAGGCCCTCGAGGACGGTTACCCCGTCGCAGCGACGGTGCTCTACCGCGCGCTGCTGGACGACATCCTCACGCGGGCACGCTCACCGGCCTACGGCCATGCGGCGCGCTACCTCGCCAAGCTCGAGGAACTCGGGGCTTGCGATCTCGCCACCGCGGGTTTGACCGAGCATGAGGCCTATCGCGTCGGGCTGCGTCGGTCCCATGGGCGGAAATCTGGGTTCTGGAGCCTCATCGAAGGCAGCCGGGCGGACGACATCCGGAGGAGTGGAACGGTACACTAGCCGATGCGTGCAGGCGCCTGACCCGCGTCCGCCGCGGCGCCGATGACTTCACGGCCCGAAGCGCGGATCGCGGCCGCGACGGCGTCGACCTTGCTGCCGTCTCGTCTGGGCACGACGACCGTTGTGCCTCCCTTGTGGGGAGTCCGTGCGCGATCCTTCCCAGAGACCCTGACTGCTTGCCGTGACGATGCACGCCGGACCTTCGATCCGTCCCGTGCCGCCCGCCCCGTAACCCCAAGTCGGGGCGGTCCGAGCCCCTCGATCACGCCGTGTCCGGCTCCGCCCGCCCGGACTTCAGGGAGTCGACGTACATGGCGACGAAGATGATGATCCCCGTGACGAGCCTGTACGCGAAGGGGTTGGCGCTCATCTGGTTGAGACCGTTCTCCATCACCTCGAAGGTGAAGGCGCCGAGGATGACCCCCGGAACGATGGCGCCGATGCCGCCGAAGAGGCTGATCCCACCGACCACGACGATCGCCACGGCCGTGAACTCGGCACCCGTCCCGAGGAAGTTGGTGAAGCCACCGACCTGGAGGGACGTCATCAGGCCCCCGAGGCTCGCGAGGGTCCCGGAGATCACGAAGGAGAGGAACGACACGAGTCGTACGGGCAGGCCGATGCGCGTCGCGACCTCCTCTCCGTTTCCGATCGCGTTGAGGTAGCGGCCGTACGGCGTCCTGACGTGGACGAGGTGGACCAGGAGGACGACCGCCGCGGCGAGGAGGATGTCGACGAAGACCGGGCCGATGGTCAGGTTCCCGAGCGCCCTCACGGCGGGGGCGAACTCGACCGAGTTGCCGCCCGAGACCAGGAAGCCCAGCCCCCGGAGCGCGATCATCGTGCTCAGCGTCGCTATGAGGGAGTTGATGCCCATCCCGACCACGATGATCGCGTTCAACGCCCCGAGCAGCGCGCCGCAGAGCAGGACGGCCACGAACGCCAGCGGAGCGGGCACGTGCAGCGCGTTCATCAGGAAGGAGCCGACCGCCATCGAGAGGAGCGCGACGGATCCGACGGAGATGTCGAGCTTGCCCGAAAGCACGACCACCGCCATCCCCGCGGCGATGACCATGATCGGCGCCATCGTGTGAAGCATCGCGATCACGTTGTCGATCGTCGCGAAATGGTTCGTCGACAGCGCGAAGAACAGGAAGATCAGGACGAGCACGCCCACGAAACCGTGCTCGAGCGTCGCCGCGCGCAGCCGTTTCGACCGAGACAGGATGGCGGGCGGGAGTCCGGAGGTGGTGTCCGTCATGGATCCGTTCCCATCTGCATGATCATGCCGCGACCGTCGACGGCGTCCCGGATGCCGCGTCGAGCAGATCGTCCCGGGTCGCGTCTCCTGGATACTCCGCCACGATCGCTCCCCGACTGATGACGAGGTAGCGGTCGCAGACCCGCATCAGCTCTTCGAGCTCCGAGGACACGACCAGGACCGACGCTCCCTCCCGTGCGAGCTGCACAGTCAGCTTCAGGATCTCGGTCTTGGCCGACACGTCGAGGCCGCGTGTTGGCTCGTCGAGAAGGAACAGGGGGGGCGTGGTGGCGAGCCACCGGCCGAAGACGACCTTCTGCTGATTGCCGCCACTCAGCGTGCGCACGGGCTGGGAGAGACGCGCGACCTTGATCCGAAGGCGCGAGACGAGGTCGTCCGCGAGCGATCGCTCCGCGCTCGGCCTGATCAGCCGCAACCTGCCCAGGAGCCTTCCAAGGCTCGCGAGGGTCAGGTTACTCTCGACGGGAAGGGGAAGGATCAGTCCCTCGCCCCGCCTGTCCTCCGTCACGAACCCCGTCATGCGATGAAGCTGCGCAGGCGTCACCGGCTCCAACGTGCCGCCGACGGCGACCCTGATCTCGCCCGAGTCCTTGGCGTCGAGGCCGACGAGGGACCGGAGCAGCTCCGTCCGGCCGGACCCGAGCAGTCCCCACAAGCCGACGATCTCGCCGGGGCGGAGGTCGAAGTCGACGTTCCTGACCGCGGCACCACGATTGAGTCCGCGGACCCGGAGGAACGGCTCCCCGGTGAACCGTGCGGGAGCCTTGATCCGCTCCCCTTGCTCGACGTCGCCGAGCATCAGCCAGACGAGGTCCGGAGACGTGTAGTCCCCCACGGCCCCGGTCCCGACCACCTCGCCGTTCCGCATGACCGTGATCCGGTCGCAGAGTTGGAACATCTCGTCCATGAAGTGCGTGATGTAGATGATCGCTGCGCCGCCCTTCCGGAGGGCGCGGATGATATCGAACAACCGTTCCCGTTCCCGCGAGGTCAACGACGACGTGGGTTCGTCGAAGATGACGATCGCCGGGTTCCGCACCAGGACGCGCGCGATCTTCACCAGCTGTTGGTCACCCGTGCTGAGGCTGCCCAACCTCGTGGCGGGCGAGAACCTCGCGCCCACGCGCTCCAGGAGGGCCCTGGCTCTCTCCTCCATGAGGTCGCGATCCACCAGCGGGCCGCGCGTCGGCAGGTCGGCGATGAAGATGTTCTCCGCCACCGTCATCGACGAGAGCACGTTGAGTTCCTGGTGGACGAATGCGATCCCGTTCGCGATGGAGTCGCGCGGACCTTTGAGTTCGACCGGACGTCCGTCGATGAGGATCTCCCCGGCGTCCTTCATGACGACCCCGCCGAGGACGTTCATCAGCGTGCTCTTGCCTGCACCGTTCGCGCCCAGCAACGCGTGCACCTCTCCGCGGTTGACGCGAAGCTCGGCGCCGTCGAGCGCGAGGACCCCGGAGAAGCGCTTGGTGATGCCTTTGAGGTGAAGGTAGGCCCCGCTCACGACTTCACCCGCATGACGGCCCGGTCCAGACTGATGAAGGCGATGATGGCGACGCCCTTCACGACGAGGTTGACGAAGTAGGACACGCCGAGCTGGTTCAGGCTGTTGCTGATCAGCGTGATGACCAGGGCGCCTCCGACCGCGCCCAGCGGACCGCCGGCCCCGCCGTAGATGCTGATGCCCCCGAACGACGCACCCGCTGACGATGTCGAGCACGACGCCGTCGTTCCCGACGTTGGCCGATGCGGATCCGAGGCGCGCCGTCAGCATGACGCCGGCACATCCCGCGAAGAATCCGGAAAGGGCGTAGCTCTGGAAGATCACCCGTCGGACCGGGATCCGGGCCACCCTCGCCGCCTTCGGGTTGTACCCGACGGCACGCAGCGAGCGGCCGAACACGGTGCTCGACATCAGGATCGCGGCGGCGATGGCGATCACCCCGAGCATGATCACCGGGATCGGGATGCCGGCGGGGCGCCAGAGGAAGAAGTCGGTGTAGGCGTCAGGCAGTCCGCTGACGCTCTGCGAGTTCGTCAGCCAGACGGACGCGCCCGAGACCACCGTCATCGTCGCGAGTGTCACCACGAACGGCGTCATGCCGCGGAACGCGATCGCCAACCCGTTGAACGACCCTATGATCGTGGCCACCAGCATGATGATGGGGAGACCGACGGCGGGATCGCCGCCCGACTTCATGTAGGCCGCCCCGAGGATCGACGCGAAGGCCTTGGTGGCCGGCATCGAAAGGTCGATGCCGCCGCTGATCATCACGAACGACATTCCGATGGCGAAAACGCCCAGGGAAGACGTCTGGATCAGGATGTTGATTAGGTTGTTGTAGCGGAGGAAGGTCGAGCCGAAGTGAGACATGCCGACGAGGATCGTCGCGCTGAGGATCAGGATCACGATCGGGTAGATCAGGCCGGGCGGAAGTCTGAGGCCCCACGTTATTCCCGGTGCGGTGTCGGTCGTCGTCATGCGTCGTCACCGCCGAATGGATCAAAACGAAAGAGAGGGGATTCCGGACGGGTGTGCGGGATCTTGCGCAGAGGGCCACCACATCACATGCGGTGCGCGTCATGGCGAACCGGTTCCAAGACGATCATGATGATCGCCCCGTCGGCGCTCCCGGAAACTGCGCCTCGGGCACCCCGACGCAGGGCCCGAGACAGCCTCTCCGCCGGGCGTGGATCGGAGGCATGGTCGACGGCACGTTCCGCACGTCGACCACGCGCTCCCGCGTCAGTCGCGCGACCAGAGGTTGGGCAGCGTCTTGATGTTCGCCGGCGTCGCCTCGCGCCCCTTGATGAGGCAGTCCGGGGCGCACGCGACCTTCTCCTTCTTGGCTACGTCGACGGCGACGCCGATCGCTTCCTTGGCGAGCACGTCGGCGTCATACGTCATGGCCACGTCGAGGTAGCCCGCCTCCAATGCCTTGACCGCCACGGGCTGAACGTCGAGCGAGGCGATGTAGACGTGCTTCGGATCCCCGTCCGGTGCCCAGCGGCCGACCGTCTCGAGAGCGGACTGGACGGAGGACAGGGCGAAGTCGCTGGCCAGGAAGAGGCAGGTGGCGTCGGGATGCGCGCGCATCGCGTTGACCGTGCCCGAGCGGAAGATCTCCGGGTTCCAGTTCGTCGGAATGGTCTGCAGCGTCTCGATCGCGCCCTTGAGGCCGGCCAGCCAACCCTCGTGACGATTATGCCCGTTCACGTCCGTCAGCGCGCCCTCGAGTTCGATGCACTTTCCGGGAACGTTCTTCGACTTCAGGAGCGCGGCGAGGGCGACGGCCGCGTTCTTGGCGTCGTTGAAGCCGTCACCGCCAACGTGCGCGAGGGGCTTGGCGTCGCCGGGCGGGTGGTCGAAGGTGACGAACGGGATGTCGGCAGCCTTGGCGGCTTTGATCGATGCTCCGATCGTGCCGCTGTCGGCGGCCCGGGCGATGATCATGTCCACGCCCTGGTTGATCAGGTCCTCGATGTTGGCCGCCTGGCGCGTCGGGTCGTTGTCGGCGACGTTGACCACCCACTTGAAGTTGATCCCGTCGGCCTTGCCCTGCTTATCGGCCTTGGCGCGGAGCGCCTCCTCCCACTTGTAGACGATCGGGTTCTCCTTCTCGCTCCAGGAGAGTCAGGTGGTGAAGTCCTTGGCAAATGCCGATGAGCTTGAGAGCGCTAGGATGGCAGCGCCGCAGACTTGGCCGAACTTGTTCATCTGTCACCTTCACGAACGACATGCGCGAGCCGCGACAACGTCGGGAAGGGACGACTACCGGGCACAAATATATTGATATACCGATGCGTTGGGGGTCAATGACCCTGGCGACGGGGTTCGCCTAAGCGGTAGTCAATGGCTGCATCATCTTCGTGCGCCGGTGTTGGAACGAGGTGCATCCCCGGCCACGCAACCGTGGGGAAGACGTATCCGGGCTGAGGTTCGCGAGGTTTACCACTGGGCCAAGGCAGGTTGGCGGGGAAGGACCAAGTTCCCGCGTTAGCTTCGTGCAGGCGATGCTCCCAAGTGATCACCGACGTCGAATGGTCTGTCCGTGCGATGCCGTACGACCGGGCCGCCGACACGGAAGAAACGTTCTCGTCACCGTGCCAAATCGCAGCCCCGGGCGATCGGCGTTCCGCCTCTATCGAGTCTGGAGCGCACGATCAGGCCATCGAGCGCCAGCGCGGCGCAACCAGCCACCTGGGCCAGATCCCTCCGCCGGAACCTGTACACGTCGTTGACCAGCGCGAACCGGCTTGAACCGGTGGCGCGCGAATAGCGCGAACCGGGTTCCCGTGCCCGCCCCGACCTGTGTCTCCGACGTACTTCCGTTGGAAGACGAGCCACGCTGTCGAAGCGGACGTCGTACATCGCAAGCCCGAACAGTTGGTCGAGGTCGCGAACGGTGGCTCCGGGGGGCAACGCGACGCGGAGCACGCCATCCCTCAGCGACACGCCAGGCGGGAGTGCGCAACCTCCCATCCAGCCACCGTCCATGCGCACGACCGAATACGCGAGGTCGGCCGGCGAGTGCGAACCGAGCTGGAACGGAGTTGGGTGACCCTCCGGCCCGGTGACCCACGCTCCGTGTTGGGAGGCCGTCAACCTTCTCGCATGGCGCTCCGGATCCTCGGTGACCGCGAGCACGGCGACCGGGAACCCAGTTGCCATGCCGATGGCGCTCGTGATTCCGGAGCGGAACGCCGCTATCGATACCTGGGGAGGTTGATCGGCGAACATCGGGGTCCCTTCCACTCGCGCGCCGGCGAAGGACGGCAGCCGCTGCAATTAATTAAATCCCAAGGTGCAAAATATATCACTGGAGCGTGATTTATCAACATGTCTCAAACAAGATCGTTTGATATGTTTGCGACCGATGATTACGACATGCCGATGAGCATGAACCGTGACCAGCTGCGTGCAGCCCGCATCCTCCTGCACCTGCGCCAGGAACAGCTCGCGTCGGAGGCCAACATGGGCGTCGCCACGCTGCGGCGTTACGAGGGTGGCCACGAGATCAGCGCCTTGCGCCTCAAGGCCCTGCGGGAGGCGATCGAGAGGGCCGGGGCCGTCCTGATCTCCGGCGAGGTCGGCGACATCGTCGCGGCGACCGGGATCGGGGTGGCGCTCCTCCCGAGGGATCAGCTTCCGGAAGTGACCCGCAAGAGGCTGGAGGACGACGCGAAGAAGCCTTTAAAGTGTGGGACCGAGGAAGGTGCGTCGGAGGAAGAGCCGCGGGGCGAACTCGGATCCTCGGGAGGCTTGGTGCGGCGAAAGCGCGGACGGCCCCGGAAGTCGCCGGTACCTCCGGCGGAGCTGGACGTCGCGTCCCCTGACGATGCCGCGGGAGCCGAGGACTGACCAGGGTCCATTCCGCGTCGGGGATGCCCCTGATCGACTGGGGCACGCTGGACTGCCTTCCCGCAGACCGACCGCAGGAAGAAACAGGTGCCTGGAATAGTTTAAAACATATCACTTGAGTTGTTTTATGAGGTGCTCCACATGTCTCCTCGACTGGGAGGGTGACGTGGACGCAACGATCGGCAAATGCAGCGAGGCCCACCGCGCCATCGCGTCTGGGGCATCCCCCTATCCGCGCCATCATCTCAGGCATCCCTCGGCGATGGAGTGCCTCGCGGGTGTGCTCGAGCGGAGCGGGGGCTTCAGGGTGCTCAGGCGTCTCGACGTGGCACTCGCGCCCCTGCCGGACGAGGTCGAGCACCGCCTGGCCTTGTTCGTGGACGTCGAGACCACCGGGCTCGACCCCCGCGTCGACGGAATCATCCAGCTCGCGTGCGTGCCGTTCGGGTATGACCCGGAGGGGCGCGTCACCGCGGTGTACGAACCCCTCGAACAGCTCCGCGATCCCGGCACGCCCATCCCGGCGGAGATCACCCGCCTGACGGGGATCGACGACGACATGGTGCGGGGCAGGGCGATCAACGTTTCGTCCGTCGAGTCCCTCGTCTCCCGGGCCGCGTTGGTCGTGGCTCACAACGCTGCCTTCGACCGTAGCTTCCTCGAGCGTTTGATACCCGGCTTCGCGCAGATGCCATGGGCCTGCTCCATGACGGATCTTCCTTGGCGGGAGGAGGGCGCCACGACGCTGAAGCTCGAGGTGCTCGCCCTCCAGGCGGGATTCTTCTATGAGGCGCACCAGGCGCTGAACGACTGCCTCGCCGCGGTCGAGCTCCTGCGCCGGCCGCTGCCGCTGACGGGACGCGGCGCGATGGCCGAACTGCTGCGCAGCGCCCGGCGCGAGACGGCCAGGATCACGGCCGTCCGGGCACCCTTCGAGCGGAAGGACCTGCTGAAGCGGCGTGCCTACCGCTGGCGCGAACCGGCGGGAGGCGACGGGCCGAAGGCCTGGACGATCGAGATCGCGTCGGAGTCGCTCGAGGAGGAGCTCCGCTACCTGCGCGAGGAGGTCTACGGGACGCCGTTCGATCCGCCGGTCGTCCGCCTGACCGCCTACGACCGCTACTCCGATCGGGTCTGAGCCATGGGCGGCCCCAGAGAAACCTCCTCCGTTCGCGACCTGCTCCGCCCGTACTCCGACGTCCTGGTCGATGCGACGTCCTCCGACGCGATCGGGCGTGGATGGCGGAGGGTCGCCGCTGACCTGTTCTCCGCCTGGGCCCGCGTTCTGCGCGGCACGCCGGGCGCTCGTCTCAGCGTCAAGGCTTTGACCGAGAGGGCGGGGGGCCTGTCCATCGTCTGCGATCTGGAGGAGGGGGGCCCCCCCGCTGACGTCGACATGACCGAGGTCAGACGCCTGCAGCACGCGGCAGAGGAAGTGGCGCTGCGGACCTGCGACCGCTGCGGACGTCGCGGCATCCTGCGCGTCGTCAGCGATGGCTCGTTCGCGGTGCGCTGCGACCAGCATGCCGACGCCGTCATTCCCCGCGTGCTCAGGGCTTCGTCCGTCATGACGGGGGAGATCGTCGAAAACCTTCTGTGCTCTCATGGGGATTGGCTCGTCAGCGACGGAGCGCCCACGGAGGTGCCGAAAGGCTGGGTTGGGCTTCTGACGGACACCCTCGCGCGACTGCGGAGGCTCCCGAGGGGCGGGGCCTTCCGCCTGCTCGGGATGCGTGCGGTGTTCGGACGCCTGGAGATCCGGCTCGAGCACGACGTCGAGCATCTCGACCTCAACCAGTACCTAGACTGGCGCGCCGCGTTGTTCGGCCTGGGTGACGCGGCGCTATTCACCTGTGACGTCTGCGGGGCTCCCGGACGCGTCAGGCCGACCGACCAGGGCGTGCCGGCGCCCCGCTGCGACGCTCACGATGACTATCACCGTTGGCCCTCCGTCCAGTGGGCCGCGCCGACCAGGAACGAGGATCCCCTGGTCGTCATCACCTCGGCGCGACCGCAGTGGTCGGTCGACGCGCTTCGCACCGCCGCGAAGCCGCCCGCGACCGTCACTGGACCGCCCCCCTCTCGGGACGCGCTCGCGCTCTACGACGTCCGTGACGTCGCCACTGCCCTGGGTCTCGCGAACGACGAACACGGTGATCCGCAAGGGTCGAACGCTTCACCGCGAGACACCGAGCATCAAGCCCGCCTGAGGCGGATCCTCGAGCGCGGTGACGCGGGGCGGTGGCGTCGCATGGCGATGCCCACCCGCGACATGATTGATCGCCTCGATGCGCTCGCTCGTCGCGCTCCGCACCTGCACGAGCTCTCCTCGACCTTGCGCCGCCACCTCGGTGCGGCGATGCACATGGAACTGCCCATCAGCATCCCGCCACTCCTCGTGCTCGGCGAGCCCGGCATCGGCAAGACGTGGTACCTCACCGCTCTTTCCGGCGTTCTCGGGGTCCCGTTCCGCGCTCACCCGATGAGCGGCGCCTCGCATTCCGATGGGGTGGCGGGTGCCGACCCCGTGTTCCGGAACGCGCAGCTCGGGTTGGTCGCCAAGAGCCTCCTTGGTGAGGAAGTCGCGAACCCTCTCATCTTCATCGACGAATTCGACAAGGTACCGCCCCTCGCGGGCTTTGACGATCTGTACAGGCCCTACTACGGCCTGCTCGAGCCGATCGGCGCGCGTCGCTTCGTGGACGCCTTCCTCGGGTTTCCCATCGATGCCTCTAAGACGCTGTGGATCTTCGCGGCCAACGACCTGGCCGGTGTTCCGGCGCCGATCCTCAGCCGTCTGACGGTCATCACCGCCCGGGCGCCCGACGCCGGGCAACTCGTGGCGGTAGCCGAGAGCGTCTACGCGGACGCCAACCGTCAGCGCCGGGACTTCTTCCCGGAGGAGCCTTCCGCCGCGCTGACGGCGAGCCTGGTCGACATGGGTCCGCGGTCGATGAGGCAGGCCATCGAGCACGCCATGACGGTGGCTGCATCGGAGGGGCGGCGCGACCTGCGCGTCGCTGACCTGCCCGCACCATCCTCGCTCAGCCGGCCGAGGATGGGTTTCGTCTGACCTGGGGAGCACGGAGTGGATATGCGTATGCATTCGAGCATTGCACTGGTTCGGCGTCTGCGGACGGCACGTCGGGAGCGGTTGGTGTCACGCGCGGCGCTCCTGCTCGCGGCGATGCCCGCGGCCGCCGCCGTGGAGGTCACGTCGGGCTGCCTGGACGTGGCGACGAGGTCCGGCCGCGTCGTGAGATTGCGGTTCGACGTGACGGTGGTCCTGACGACGGGTGCGCGGGTGGGCGTCGCGGTGGCACCCAGTGCCTCGGTCGCGAAGCTCGTCGACTGGCCCGCCAGGGTCGAGCCGCCCGTGATACGGGCCTGCGTCCCGCGCACGATCGTCGGTATGTCGCGCCGGTCCATTCTGGAGGGCCTCGGGGACGTCGTCCGCCTCGGGATCGCAGACTGCCTGACAGGGTACACACGACCAAGCGCGTCCCATGCGGGCGAGGGCCGTCTGAACCCCGATCGACGCGCGCTCGACCGACCATCCGAAAGGCATGATGCGCAAGACCTCTAGGGCGACACGTGCGGAGCCCGGAGAGACGGGAGGCGGTTGTGTCTTATGCCCGTGAGGCGCTTGCGTCCGCAACCTGAGCGGCATGGTCCGCTCTAGGCGAGCCTCAACGACCACATCTCCGTGGCGCGCTTTCGGATTGCTGCGCGGGTCTCTCCCAGCTTCCGCGCGACCCTGAGGTTTTCAACTGCGGCGAGGCAGTCGTCCGCAGCATCTCGCAATGGAAGTGATTTCTGATGATGCCCAGGTATAGCCCGACCATCCCGGAGAACCGGCGCCGATGCGACCTGGTGCCTGCCCCTTACGCCTTCGAACTGCGTCGGAAGGCGCTGTTCGTCGCCGTAAGCGCGAGCTCCGCTCTGCCACTGGCACCGGCTAACCACAATGAGTAACGACGATGACAGCACTTCGCCGGTCCCTGCCTCGGATTCGATCCGGGATCGAATTATCGACCTCCACTTGCACCTACACTGCCTTGAATTCGTCGAGGCTGTCGCTGCGTGGCATGCTGGGCACCTTGCGGCTACGCCGCCGGAGCTATGGGCCAGGAACGACGGGTGCGACTGGACCTATGCGTGCCCCGCAGAAGCCGCAGGTGACAACACCAAGGGTGACGGCAACGAATGGTAGACGCTGTTCAGCTTCGGCGGACTGCTGTCGGTTCTTTTGGCCCTCGCGCTAAAGTACGTGCAGATTGGGGCCGCCCCTATTCCTGGAGGCTTTTATCTGACGTGGGCGCGTAATTTGAACGTGGCCATTTACTGGCGAGTCACGCCCTCCAGACATCATCAGTGCAGTGCTGAAAGTTTAGTCGAAGGACTGCGGCGTCTTCGTGGTGCGATGGAACTTTTGACGATCGGCCGCAAGGGCTCTCAATGATGTGTGCTCCCAATGACCCCGATCCAGCTAGGCTTCCCTCCTGGAGCGACTGCAAGGAGATGGTCGAGCGCGACGAAGGGGCCGAAGATGTCGTTCGACTGCTCTTTCCCGTCGCGCCGGAACCGGCGGGCAAGAAAGGGCGTCTCCGAGTCGCGATCTACGCGCGCTTCTCGTCAGAGAGGCAGCACGAACGAAGCATCGAGCGGCAAGTCGAGCTATGCCTCGCATTGATCGAGCGTTTGGGTCTCGTCTTGGTGGCGACTTATGAGGACCGGGGTAAGTCAGGCCGGACCATGGCTGGCCGGCACGAACTGCATCGAGCGCTCGCAGATGCGAAGTCGGGTTTATTCGACATCCTCATGGTCGAAGATGTCGACAGACTAGCGAGGAGGCAGTCCGACGCTCACCTTATAAAAGAGCGCCTAGTGCACTGACGCGCACAGAGGATTCACAGGACGCTGGGCTCGTGCGAGTC
>NZ_JARPVX010000199.1:960-1262 GCF_033947565.1 Lichenihabitans sp. Uapishka_5 | reverse complement strand
AGATTGCGACAGGCCCTTTCCGAGCCTGTCGCCGTACCGGTTCAATTGCGGCATCAGACCGCCACCGTTGAGCGGCTCGATGAAAACGGGTTGATGCGCCGACGCTGAGATGGTCCTACAGACATCCGCGGCTCAGTTCACCTCTTTGGGCTACGCCGATGTTTCTTGTCGGAGCCAAGCGGACGTCGCGCTTGAACCGCACTGTTGGATGGCCGGCCTTTACCCCGGTTCAGGGCGAGGGCCGTGAGCGTGCACACTGCTCCGGAAAGCAGGTAGATCCCTACCGACATCAATCCAAACTG
>NZ_JARPVX010000199.1:0-950 GCF_033947565.1 Lichenihabitans sp. Uapishka_5 | reverse complement strand
GTGCGAAACCGGCGCCGAGAAACCATGCCGCCGTCGCCGTGGTGCCCGCACCCGTGTAGCGGTGCCGGGACGAAAAGCTGTCGTTGACGACGCCCGAAGACTGGCCGAAGGCGAGCCCCAGAAGCGTGAAGCCGAGCAGCACGTAGGTCCACTGACCAGCGAGACCCTTGCCGAGCAGTTGTGGCGCGAACCCGCTGAAGCCGCCGATCAGGACCGCCGAGACGCCTAGCACCGTCCGACGACCGACCCGATCCGCGATGACGCCCGACAAGGCGACGGCAACAAGCCCAAGGGCGGCGCCCACCAGTTCGATCTCGAGAAAGCGGACCGCTGTCGCACCCGTGGTGAGGACGACCCACGACAAGGGGAATACGGTGACGAGATGGAACAGCGCGAAGCTCGCCAGGGGCGCGAAGGCGCCGAGGATCACGGTCCGGCCCTCTTCTCGGAACAAGTCCGAGAGCCGGGAAGGCTGCAACTCGCGGCTCTCGAACAGCTGTGCGAAGGCGGGCGTCGAAATGAGGCGTAGCCGGGCGAACAGCGCCACGACGTTGATTACGAAGGCCACGAAGAACGGATAGCGCCACCCCCAATCGAGAAAGTCCGCGGGTTTCAGCGTGACGAGCAGAAAGGTGAACACGGCGCTGGCCACGAACATGCCGATGGGCGCCCCCAGTTGGGGGATCATCGCGAACCAGCCCCGCCGCTCCGGCGGGGCATTGAGGGCCAGGAGCGACGGCAGCCCGTCCCAGGTATCCCCCTGGGCCAAACCCTGTCCGATGCGGAACAGGGCCAGGAAAATAGCCGCGACTCCGCCAATTTTCTCACTGGCTAAGTTGCTGAAGACCTCACCCAGGGAGCTGACAGCATGCTGAAGTTAGGCACCATGCCACAGAGCAGGTGTAAAAAAGGCGACACCCTTATGCTGGCTTATGTTAGGAAGGATCATG
>NZ_JARPVX010000198.1:0-1302 GCF_033947565.1 Lichenihabitans sp. Uapishka_5 | reverse complement strand
AGATGTGTATAAGAGACAGAGGAAATAGGAGCCCTGGCTCGGCACCACGGGCCAGCCCAACTCCGCCAGCCCCGCCGCAAATCGGTCTCGGCTGCGTTGCAGCCCGTCCCGCATGGCGGCGAAATGCGCTTCCGGCTTGCCGAGCCCGTAGGCGACCGCGGTCTGCAGGTTGGGCGGCGTCGTGAAGGTGAGGAACTGGTGGGCGCGTGCCAGACCGCGCAGCAGCCCGGGGGCCGCCATCACGAAACCGACCTTCCAGCCCGTGAGCGCGAAGATCTTGCCGGCCGAGCCGATCTTCACCGTGCGGTCGCGCATGCCGAGCTCGGCCATTAGGGTTCGGTGCGGCGCCCCGTCGAAGGTGACGTGTTCCCACACCTCGTCGCAGATCGCCACCGCGTCATGGGCGACGCAGAAGCGAGCCAGCAGCGCCAGATCGTCGGCGCCGAACACGGTGCCGGTCGGGTTGAGCGGGTTGTTGAACAGCACCGCCCGGGTGCGCGGCCCGAAGGCCGCCGCCAGCGCCGCCGCGTCGAAACGCCAATGCGGCGGCTCGAGCGTGACGAAGCGCGGCACCCCGCCGGCGCGCCGGACCAGCGGCAGGTAGGCGTCGTACATCGGCTGGAACAGCACCACCTCGTCGCCGGGCTCGATCAGCGCCATCAAGGCGCCGGCCAGCGCCTCGGTGGCGCCCGAGGTCACCATCACCTCGCTGGCAGGGTCGAGTTCGAGGGCCTGGAACCGGCGGTAATGCGCCGCAACGGCCTGTCGCAGTTCGGGCAGGCCGAGCATCGGCGGATATTGGTTGGAGTTGTCGAGCAGCGCCCGGGCGGCGACTTCCAACACGTCGCGCGGCCCGGTGCCGTCGGGGAACCCCTGGCCGAGGTTGATGGCGCCGTGCTGGGCCGCCAGGCGCGACATGGTCTCGAAGACGCTTGTGCCCGCGTCGGCGAAGATGGAATTCATGGGTTTGTTGTGTCGGGTTTGCGGCCCGTCGGCAATCCGGGAGGGCGGGGATGGCGGAAGCGGGCACCGTGGTGGCGCGGAGCTGTTTGGTGATCGGCGGCGCCCGCTCGGGCAAGAGCACCCACGCGGAGGCGCTGGCGGCCGCGAGCGGCGGCATGCTCGTCTATCTCGCCACCGCGACCGTGTGGGACGACGAGATGGACCGGCGGGTGGCCGAGCACCGGGCGCGGCGGGACGGGCGCTGGCGCACCGTGGAGGCGCCGCTCGACCTTGCCGAAGCGTTGCGCCGCGAGGCCGCGCCCGGTACGGCCGTGCTGGTCGACTGTTTGACGCTGTGGC
>NZ_JARPVX010000197.1:0-1356 GCF_033947565.1 Lichenihabitans sp. Uapishka_5 | reverse complement strand
GGCCGCCGAGGCGGCCTTGTTCGCGGCCGCCCGCATCGACCACCTCGACGCGCTGATCCGGCCGGCGCTCGCGGCCGGCACCAGCGTGGTGAGCGACCGCTTCATCGATTCGACGCGCGTCTACCAGGGCGCGGCCGGCCATGTGCCGGCAAACCTGCTGGCCACGCTCGAAACCGTCACGGTCGGCCCGACCCGGCCCGATCTGACGCTGATGCTCGACCTGCCGAGCGCGGTCGGCCTCGCCCGCGCGGCAGCGCGACGCGGCGCCGACGAGGCGCCGGACCGCTTCGAGGGCGAGGCGCTGGTGTTCCACGACGGGCTGCGGCAAGGTTTCCTGCGCATCGCCGCAGCCGAGCCTGACCGCTGCGCCGTGGTGGACGCTTCAGACGCTGTCGACGCCGTGGCGGCGGCGATCTGGGAGGCCGTCGAGCAACGCCTGCTGGCCCCGGATCGCGACCCCGCATGACCCCCGTCCCACCCGGCACGACCACCATGGCGCGACTTGGCAATTCATCGGGGCTCGCGCGCTAGCCATGGATGACACCGACGACGCCCTGCTGCCCCCCTGGCGTGCCACGACCCTGGTCGGCCATGCGGCGGCCGAACGCCGGCTGCTCGACGCCTATCGGGACGGCCGGCTGCACCATGCCTGGCTGATCGGCGGCCCAGCCGGCATCGGCAAGGCGACGCTGGCCTGGCGCTTCGCCCGTTTCCTGCTCGCCTATCCGGACCCGGCCGCCGCGGCGGTGCGCGACGCCACCGATCTCGCGGTGCCGGCCGCCCACCCGGCCGCGGCGCTCGTCGGGGCCGGCAGCCACGGCGACGTGGTGGCACTGAAGCGCGAATGGAACGAGAAAACCAAGAAGCGCTTTTCCGAGATCCGCGTCGACGACGTGCGCCGGGCGCTCGGCCTGTTCCAAAGCGCTTCGGCGGCCGGCGGCTACCGGATCTGCATCATCGACTCGGCCGAGGACCTCAACCGATCGAGCGCCAACGCGCTGCTGAAGATCGTCGAGGAACCGCCGCCGCGCTCGGTCTTCCTGGTGCTGGCGCACCGGCCCGGCCAGGTGATGCCGACCCTGGTGTCGCGCTGCCGGCGCCTGCCCCTCACGGCACTTGGGGTCGGGGACGTGACCACCGCCCTGCAGGCCTTGGGGCCCGCCATCAAGGCCATGCCGCCCGAACGGCTGCGTGAGGCCGCGGCCCGGGCCAACGGTTCGGTCGGCGAAGCCCTGCGGCTGCTCGGCGACGAGGCCGCGGCACTCGATGGCGTGCTGCGCCAGGTGCTCGGCCCGCTGCCGCAGGTGGATTGGCGGGCCGTGCATCGGCTGGCCGACGCGGTCGGCAGCTCGGACG
>NZ_JARPVX010000196.1:0-1397 GCF_033947565.1 Lichenihabitans sp. Uapishka_5 | reverse complement strand
GAGCTATGTGGGAAACTGGGTGACGACGGTGGTTTGAAGGCGGCGTATCGAGGCGGGTGTCCAGCCTGCCAGAACCTCTCACCGAGAGCGATACGCCATGAACGAGCCTATCAATGTTGTCCGCCTTCGTCCGCCTGACGATATCGATGATCCCCTGACCGATGTGCTGCGCGCCGGTGCGCGTCGGCTGCTCGTCCAAGCCGTCGAACTGGAAGCCGAGGCGTTCCTGGCCGGCATGCAGGAGCTGCGGCTGCCGGACGGGCGGGCTCGTCTGGTCCGTCACGGTCATGGCCCCGAGCGACCGATCCAGACCGGGATCGGTGCTGTCGGGGTCTCGCGCGTGAAGATCCGCGATCGTGGTGCCGCGTCCGATGACGAGAGGGTCCGCTTTTCGTCGGCGATCCTGCCGAAGTGGTCACGGCGGACGCGCAGCCTGGATGCGCTGTTGCCCGTGCTGTACCTGCGCGGGGTCTCGACCGGCGACTTCCAGGAGGCGCTGACGGCGTTGCTCGGCAAGGACGCTCCGAACCTCTCGCCCTCGGTCATCAGCCGTCTCACCGCCGAGTGGCAGGCCGAGTACGCGCGCTGGCAGACGCGGGATCTGTCAGCGCGGCGGTATGTCTACGTGTGGGCCGACGGCGTCTACCTGCAGGCCCGGATGGAGAACCAGGCGGAGTGCATGCTCGTGCTGATCGGGGCGACACCCGAGGGCAGGAAGGAGTTGGTCGGCTTCCAGGCCGGTGTGCGGGAGAGCGCCCAGAGCTGGCGCGAACTGCTCGTCGAGGTGAAACGGCACGGCCTGGCCGTGGCGCCAGAACTGGCGATCGGAGACGGCGCGCTCGGCTTCTGGAAAGCCGTCGAGGAGATCTACCCCGGCACACGGCACCAGCGCTGCTGGGTGCACAAGACCGCCAACGTGCTCAACAAGGTGCCGAAATCCATCCAGGCCCCGATGAAGGACGACCTGCGTGAGGTCCACGGCGCGCCGACCCGAGCCGCGGCCGAAGCGGCGATCACCGTCTTCAACGAGAAGTACGGGGCGAAGTACCCCAAAGCCGTCACCTGCCTGACCAAGGACCGCGAGGCGCTCCTGACCTTCTTCGATTTCCCGGCCGAGCACTGGGACCACTTGCGAACTTCAAACCCCATCGAGAGCGTCTTCGCCACCGTCCGGCACAGGACGGTGCGCACCAAGGGCTCGCTCTCGCCGACCACGGCCCGGCTCATGGTTTTCAAGCTGGTGATGGCCGCCTCGAAGACTTGGCGGCGCTTGAAAGGCGAGAACCAGTTGCCCAAGGTCGTCGCCGGTGTCACCTTCCGTGACGGGACCGAGGTCCTCGACCGCACGTCAGACCGCGCCGCCTGACTGCCGCGTCACCCAAATTCCCGCGTAGCTC
>NZ_JARPVX010000195.1:0-1406 GCF_033947565.1 Lichenihabitans sp. Uapishka_5 | reverse complement strand
GCACGTCAGACCGCGCCGCCTGACTGCCGCGTCACCCAAATTCCCGCGTAGCTCCGCAACGCCTCGCGACAGGCGCAACATGCACGGCGTAGCTCTTTCGGAAGTCTGGTGCGAACGGCCGCTTGTGGGCGGAAGCGGTCGCCAGCCTCGGTGCATTACTCAAGACCGATGCACCATTAGGACACCGCTGGTGTCCTCACCCAACGCGGCTCGAAGCTCTTCGCGGGTCACATTCCTTCGGCCGATGCCACCGCAGTGGCGCGCTTCAAGGCCGCCGGCGGCATCCCGCTGATGAAAACGAACCTCCCCGAGTTTTCAGCCTGGACGGAGACGGACAATCTCGTCATCGGCCGCACCAACAACCCTTGGAATCTGGCTCGCACACCAGGCGGTTCCTCGGGCGGCGAGTCAGCGGCGATCGCAGCCGGCCTGTCGCCAATCGGCATCGGCAGCGATGTTGCGATCTCGGTCCGCGGCCCGGCCGCCTTCACCGGCATCGCGGCCCTTAAGGCGACACAGGGTCGTGTCCCCTATACCGGCCACTATCCTTCGATCATCAGGCGGTGGTGGCATGTCGGCGCAATGGCACGCACAGTCGGCGATGTCGCGCTCGGCTATTCGATCCTGAAGGGGCCGGACGGCGTCGACGGCTATGCCGTCCATCCTCGTGATGCGGACGCCAGTGCAAGCCAAGTCCCCGGCCGGCCGCTCCGCATTGGGTGGGTTGCGGATGCCGCGTTCGGCCCAGTCGATCCCGAGATTGTCGCTGCCGTCGCGTCTGCCGCCAGCCAGCTGGCCGATCTTGGGCATGAGGTGGAAGAGGTGACGCTGCCTTTCCTCGGCAACCCGCTCGGCGCACTGATGACGCTGGTCTTTGGTGAGATCGTGCCCTCGATCAAGGCGCTCGCGGCAGGACGCGAGAACGACCTTCACGCGATCGGAGCCGGTATTGTCGGCATGGCCGATCCGGCTTTCGCCGATTTTCTCGCCGCCGAAGCGCAGGGCGAAGAACTACGATCTGCCTTTGCGGGCTTCTTTGAGAAGTACGACGTTCTGCTGACACCGGTGAACCCGATGACGGCGACGCCGCACGGCGCCCAGGAGCTTGTCGTTGGTGGCGTAACGGTGTCTTGGACCCATGTCATGGCCGCCACGTCGCCTTTCAACCTGACCGGGCTACCGGCACTCTCAGTGCCTTACGCCTTTAGCTCGGAGCAGCTGCCGATTGGCATCCAGCTCGTCGGCAAATGGCTGAACGAAGCGACGCTTCTACGACTGGGCACAATGCTAGAGCGAAAAGGCGGGCTCGGCGTACCCGTCCGACGAGGGCCGCCTTGCGTGATGACGGGCATGGCGCCGACCTTATGGGCTTAAGGCTAGCCTAAAGGTCATCAGGTCGATGCGGG
>NZ_JARPVX010000194.1:0-1429 GCF_033947565.1 Lichenihabitans sp. Uapishka_5 | reverse complement strand
CCGGATCGTGTCCCCTGACGTGGTGTAGCTGATGAGGCCATCACAGTGCCCGGCTGGGCCGGATGTCAGGCTGCCGTGAGAGGCAGGTTGACGATCGGATCATCGCTCAATGCGGTGATGGTTTCCAGGGTCATGTATCGGGCTCGCTGGACCGACCATTCGTCGTTCTGTTCGAGCAGAATGGCGCCTACGAGGCGGGTGACGGCGGCTTCGTTTGGGAAGATGCCGACGACTTCGGTCCTGCGCTTGATCTCACCGTTGAGCCGTTCGAGCGGGTTTGTACTGTGCAGCTTGGCGCGGTGCTGGGGCGGGAAGGTCATGTAGGCGAGCACGTCGGCCTCGCTCTCGTCCATGAGGGCTGCGAGCTTCGGCACCTTCGGTCGAAGTTGATCGGCGACACGGCGCCATTGCTGGCGTGCGGCGTCAGCGTCATCCTGTGCGAACGCGGTGGCGATGAAGGCCGAGACGACGCGGCGGCCGGAGCGGCCGGCATGCGCGAGGGCATTCCTTTGGAAATGCACGCGGCAGCGTTGCCACGTGGCGCTCAACACCTTGGAAACGGCGGCCTTGAGGCCTTCATGCGCGTCCGAGATGACGAGCTTGACACCACGCAGGCCACGCCGCGCCAGCTTGCGGAGGAAGGCGGTCCAGAAGGTCTCGGCTTCGGAGGGCCCGATGTCCATGCCGAGCACCTCGCGCCGACCGTCGCTGTTGACCCCGACGGCCACGATCACCGCCATGGAGACGATCCGGCCGGCGGAGCGCGCCTTCACATAGGTCGCATCGACCCACAGATACGGCCAGTCGCCTTCGATCGGCCGGTCGAGGAACGCATTCACGCGCTCGTCGATCTCCTGGCAGAGCCGGCTGACCTGGCTTTTCGAGATGCCGGTCATGCCGAGCGCCTTCACGAGGTCGTCCACGGATCGGGTCGAGACACCGTGGATATAGGCTTCCTGGATCACAGCCGTCAGCGCCTTCTCGGTCATGCGCCGCGGCTCCAGGAACCCGGGAAAGTACGAACCCTTGCGCAGCTTCGGGATCCGAAGTTCGACCGTGCCGGCGCGGGTCTCCCAATCCCGCTCACGGTAGCCGTTGCGCTGCGCCAGCCGCTCGGGGCTCTTCTCGCCAAAGCCGGCGCCCGTCAGGCCGCCGACCTCCAACTCCATCAGCCGCTCGGCCGCAAAGCCGATCATCTCCCGCAGCACATCAGCGTCCGGGGTCTTCTCCAACAAGTCCTTCAGGTTCATCATCGGATCGGTCATCGGTGGGGCTCTCGGTTCGGGGTTGATGCTCACAACCCGACCCTACCGGCAGCACCGTCGATGACCACCGCTCCGGCGCCCGCCCGCTACAGCCCTCAATGACGAGAGCGCGGGCGGTCACCTCCGCTACGCTGCGGAGCTACACCACGCCCAGGGACACGACC